>JBAYNL010000041.1:0-9676 GCA_041678805.1 Candidatus Altimarinota bacterium
GCGAAGAGTGAGGTTTTCGAAGAAATGTATGTCACGGGAAAATCTCCTAAAGTTGTTGTAGAAGAAAAAGGACTAAAGCAGGTGAGTGATACTTCTGCAATTGAGGCGACTTGTAAAAAAATTGTTGAAGCAAATCCTCAGTCAGTGAGCGATCTTAAGGCTGGAAAAGATAAAGCTTTTGGGTTTTTGGTAGGACAAGTTATGAAGGAGATGAAAGGGCAGGGGAATCCGCAAATTGTAAACGAGGTGCTTAAGAAAGTTTTGGCAGCTTTATAAAATTTCTGATACAATTCAAATAAATTCTTTAACCTTATTCCTATGTTTGCAACTTCCGGTGATATTCTAAATATGTCTTTGGCGATTGGATTTATTGTTTTGGTAATCTTTTTATCGTTGTTGTGTTTTTATGCAATTTTGATTTTGAGAGATGTATCTAAGGTGGTGGACGATGTTGAAGAAGTTACTCATAAGGTAAAAAGTACGATTGTTGAGCCTCTACGAGCTGTCGATTTTCTTGTGGAAAAGATAAAACCTTACATCGATATGGTTTTAGAAAAAAGAACGAAAGCCAAAAAGACTTCTAAAAAGTAAATGTCTAAATAGAAGTTTTTAATACGGTGAAGGCAAATTTTATCGTGGCGTTGTAGATTCTTTTAGCTCGTGATGGTTCTTGAAATAGGCGATAGAGCCATTCTATTCCGAGTTTTTGCATTATCTTGGGTGCTCTTTTTAAAATCCCGGCGATAAAATTAAAAGATCCTCCGATTCCGATTGCCAATTTTACTTCTGGCATTTTGGGGAGGTTTTTTGCAATCCATAATTCTTGTTTTGGGGCTCCGTAGGCTACGAATAGGACTTGAGCTTTAGATGTATTGATGCGATTAGTGATATCTTTTTCTTCTTCTAGGTGGGGACTTCCGCTAAATGTTCCTACTATTTTAATTCCAGGATATTTTTTTTCTAAAATTTCTTTTACTTTTTCTGCGGTGCCTTCTTTCGCTCCTAAAAGGTATATTTTTAAATTATTTTGAGGAGAGTATTTACAGATATTTTCCATTAAATCTATTCCCGCGACTCTTTCTTTTAAAATTGAGCGAATATACCTTGGATAAAATAAAGAAATTAATAAACTATATAGCCATTTGGTTATTTTAATGGATTTGGATTTATTTTTCTTGATTATCTCTAAATATTTTGTAGCCCAAAGAATTCCAGTTCCATCGGGGATATTTAAGTCAGAATTATTTAAAACGTTGGCGAATTCAGGATTTTTTAGTGATTCTAGTAAAAATTCAGGGTTGGGAGTGGTGATATAAGATTGTTTTTTCCCTTTGGCTAAATCTAAAGCTTTTTCAGTCGCTTCTTTTAGGGTTACTTTATTAAATCTAATCTTTAGGACTTCTACTGTACCTTCTTGCATATAATTACGAAATTATTGTCGATGTGTGTTTTGAGTATTTCAAATCCATTATCTTCAAGTAGCTTTTTAAGCTCGGTCAGTTCAAATGCATAGTAATATCTTTTTACGCCTGATTTTCCCCAGGGGATGAACGTATCTCTAGAATCGTATTTTCCAAGTGAGAAAAACCATTTTAGACGAGCTAGCCAAATATATTTTTTATATTTTGGTTGAAATAAATTCCAGGCTGTTAGGATATACAATCCGCCATTTTTTAAAATTCTATTGGTTTCTTGAACTGCTTTTCTTCTTAACTCTTTCGAGGGGATGTGGTGTAGAGAGGCGATTGCTAGGGCTGTATCAACACTTTCTGATTCAATAGGGAGTTCCAGCATATCTGCGTGAATGAATTGGGCCTTGGCATGATTTTCTTGAGCCAGTTTAAGTAAATTTTTACTATTATCTATTCCTAAATATTTGATATTGCGATGCTTTTCCAAAAAACTCAAAACTCTACCGTTGCCGCAACCTAAATCTACAATGTAGTCTTGATCTTTGATATAGGGGAGAATAAGCGGAAAAGATTCCCATTCAACTTTTCTGGTTGTATCAAATTCTTTAGCTATGTTGTCATAATCTTCGACAACTTTTTGGCGTAGTTTTTGAGCTGTTTTTTGTCTCATGGGTGAATTATAATCTTCCCGTATGGATTTCTCAAAGTTAAATCTTGATGATAATCAGCAATTGGCGAGGGCTATCGTTCTTGCTGCTAATGGAAAAAAATTAAAAAATCGTAGAGATTTTGAAATTTTTCGTAATAAAATCGTGAAAGAAAATAAAGGTAAAATTTTTCACAATCTCTATTTTATCAGAGCTTATAATGATCTGATCAAAGAAGGAAAAATTAAGCCTGATCAAAGTTTTTTAAATCTTATTCAAAAGCGTGGAGTTAGAACTCAAAGTGGAGTTTCTCCGGTTACTGTTCTGACTAAACCTTATCCTTGTCCTGGAAGGTGTGTTTACTGTCCTACGGACGTTAGAATGCCTAAAAGCTATCTTCCTAGTCAGCCGGCAGCTCAGCGAGCATATGGACAACATTTCGACCCTTATACTCAGGTAGTTGTGAGGTTGAAGGCGTTGCAAATGACAGGTCATGAAATTTCGAAGGTGGAATTGAGAATTATCGGAGGAACGTGGAGTTATTATCCAAAAGTTTATCAATCTTGGTTTATAAAAAGATGTCTTTTGGCTATGAATGAATTTTATGGAGAGAAAAGCGGCAAAAGGACTTTTGCTGATGTGGTAAAGCAAAGTGAAACGGCTAAAATTCGTTGTATAGGAATAAATATCGAGACTCGTCCGGATTATGTTACAAAAAAAGAAGTGAAGAGGTTAAGAGATCTTGGAGTTACGAAAGTGGAGATGGGGGTTCAAACGACTTATGATGAGGTTCATAAGCTGAATTGTCGAGGGCATGGAATAAAGGAAGTGAAGGAGGCTACTAAATTATTAAAAGATGCTGGGTTTAAGATTGGTTATCATATGATGCCGAATTTGCCTGGAAGTACTCCTGAAATGGATAAAAAGATGATTGCTGAATTGTTTGATAACGATGGTTATCAGCCGGATTATTTGAAAATTTATCCTTGTGTTGTTATTCCAAAAGCAAAACTTTCTGTTTGGTTTAGGCAAGGAAAATATAAAACGTATGATGACAAAATTCTTGAAGAGATCATTTTAGCTGAGATGAGGTCTATTCCAGAATGGTGTAGAGTTGATAGGGTGGCTAGAGATATTCCTTCAAATGATATTGAAAGTGGTTCAAAGATTTCGAATATTAGGCAATTGATGGAAAATAAATTTGATGAAAACTCTGTGGCGCTGCGAGAAATTCGTTCCAGAGAAATAAAAACGGATTTGGTTGATGTTGATAAATTAGTTATGATTCAAAGAGAATATGCGGCAAGTGGCGGAAAAGAGTTTTTTATATCTTATGAAGATTTGAAAAGAAATAAAATAGTGGGGCTACTTAGGTTGCGTTTTCCGGGGAAAACTTTTATTAAAGAAATTGAAAAAGCAGCTTTAATCAGAGAGGTGCACGTTTATGGGCAGCAAGTTGCGGTAGGAGGTGAAAAAAAAGAAGGTAAAAAACAACATTCTGGACTAGGAAGTTTATTGATGAAAAAAGCAGAAGAAATGGCAAAGGAAGCTGGTTATAGAAAAATTGCGGTAATCGCGGGAATTGGGACTAGGGAATATTACAAAAAGAGGGGATATGGTTTAGAGGGAACGTATATGTTGAAGTCTATATAGTTTCATAACGGCTTGGAGCTTGGATTTAAGTCTTTTTTGTGCTATAATTTTGTGATATTTTAATGAATAAAAATGCCTGGAAATGGTTTGGGGGGGTCTTATAGTGGAGGAACGGCTTCAGGAGAAAATTATTCTCCGGATTTTGGTTTTGATCGGCCGATGAGTGTGATGCCTCCAACTCCGCAGGAGCAAAAGCGGTTACAGGATCAACATGAGCGTGAAAAAAGGCAGCTCCAGGGTCCTCTTGAAAAAGAGAGGGAAGAATTAGCGGAGGCTGTTTCTCAAAACCTTATTTTGACTTCACAAGACGTTAGTCCTCTTGTTTTTGGAGGTGGATCAGAATTTTTTTCAGAATCTCCAGAAGGGAACTGGGAGTATTTATATGAAAGATATATAAGCGCAGTTATTGAGGATACCTTAAGTCAAAATCGAAATTTTGCGACTAAATTGATGATGACTGCTTCGGTTGAATTACCTAAACATTTTCAGCTTAAGGAAATGTATAAGAGAGTTTTTGATTTAAGGGGAAAGAAAGATGAAAGTTCTAAAGAGGAAAGGAGATTGGCAATTGGTGAAATTAAAGCGATATTAGAACGCTATTCAATAGTTTTTAATGAAAGTTCATTAAATAAATTTGTTAGATATCAAGCTTTAACATTAATTTCTTCTAGGGTAAGAGAAGGCGTGGACCCAGAAAAAGCAATTCAGCTTAAGAGGGAAATTGCTGCGGCTAGGACTGAAGAAGAAAAAATAGCAATTTTACAAAAGTTCTCATCTGGTAATCCCGAATTAAAGGCTCAATTAGAAGAAGAGGTAAAACTTTTGGAGGAAGATCAAAGGCAAAAGGCAGAGGAGGAAAAAGAGAGATTGGCAGAAGAGGCAAAGAAAAAAGCTCAGGGAAACCTTGAAGAAAAAGCTAAGGGAACAAGTGGTGCGGGACAAGTTGGGGCTGAATTTGCTAGTGTAGAGGGAGGGCTTTCTCCTTATGCTTACGAGCAGGCTAGATCAGCTATTGCGGCTTCTGGATCGACTTATAAGTTAAGTAGTGATGGGACTTTGCGATTGGATAGAAGATTTTCTGTAAAATTAATAGAAAAAGGAAATGGTCAATATTCCTTGATTGATAGTAAATATGCGGATAAGGAAGGGAAATCTTTCCCTTTAAATGAGCTTGCGATGAAGGCTTATGAGCGATTTATAGACGCTTACATTAGTTTGAGGATACGTCCTAAATTAGAAGGATCAGATGGGATTTCAAAAGTGCAAGATAATCAATTAGTTACCGTTGGGAAAGCTCTTTTGGGGAGAGGTGATACAAATGGTTATAGGGTGGTGGGGGATGACTTGAAAGTTTTAGACGCATTGGTTGATTCTTTATTGATACGAGAAAAAGGCACAACCTTAATTACTAGAGTAAATTCGCTTTTCGAAAAACTTCGTTATGGAATGGATAATAAGACATTAGCGATTACTGGCGAAGCGGCAGCAATTCGCACAAAACTTTTAGAAGGAAAAGCAAGTGGTACAAAGTATTCAGTTAGTGAGTTACTGGGGGAAAGAAAGGCTGAAAGTTAGACATATTTACATTAGGGGATATTATTCCAGAAATACATGATGGTTTGTACAATATATCTTGTGCAAAGAAAATAGAGTAAGCAGGCAGGGGGTCTCTTGGGCTTTGGGTTTTTTGGCGTTTTTGTTATTTCGTGTTTTGAATTTGTGCTGTGTTTTATTTTGATTGATTCTCTGTTGGATAAAATTTCTACTAGTTTGGTAATTTTATAAATTTATAAACGTTTTTTTTCTTTGCATTACCTTTTTGGTTGTTTTTTGTTATCACGATGAAAAAGTAGACTTTTCGGCCTTGGGCGTGGTCTTCTTGTGGCTTGTGTAAGCCAATGGTTTAAAAACTGTCGATTTCAGGGGTTTTCTGTAAAAAGAGGTGTTTTGGGTCGTTAGGGCGATGAAAGTTTATATGTTTTTTTTGAATTAATTTTTAGGGAACTTATTTTTTAATCATTGACGTAGGTTTCTTCTAATGCAGCAATTTTCATTGCCAATGTATCGTGATTTTTTAATAATGGGTCTTCGGCAATTATTTTAGCGGCAGCATTTCGGGCCTTCTCAATAGTTTTAAAGTCTGTCAAGCTTGCCATCTTGAGATCTGGTATTCCACTTTGACGAACTCCGTATATTTCCCCTGGACCACGTAATTCAAGATCGATTTCTGCCAGTTTAAATCCGCTGCTATGTTTTTCCATGGATTTAAGTCTGGTTTGGCCTTCTTCCGAAAGTCCGCCTGAAAAAAGGAAGCAATATGATTGGTGCTCTCCCCTGCCTACTCTACCGCGGAATTGATGCAATTGTGATAATCCGAAACGTTCAGATCCTTCGATTAACATTATTGTGGCATTGGGAATATCGATACCGACTTCAATAACTGAAGTGGAAACTAAAATGTGAATGATGTTGTTTTTAAAATCTTCCATAGTTTTATCTTTGTCTTCTTGTTTTAGCTTTCCGTGCAAAAGACCTAGGTTTAAGTCGGGGAAAATATGTTCGCTTAAAAATTCAAATTCTTTGATAACGGATTTTACTTCTAAGACATCGGATTCATCTATCAAAGGACAAATTATAAAAGTTTGACGGCCTTTTTTTACTTGGTCTTCGATCCATCTGTAGGCGTCGATGCGTTTATTTTCAGGAACAACTTTGGTGATGATTGTTTGTCTGCCAGCTGGCATTTCGTCAATAATTGAAAGATCCTGATCTCCATAAATAGTCATTGCTAGCGTTCTAGGAATGGGGGTTGCGGTCATACTTAGTAAGTGAGGAGATCCTTGTTTTTTTAAAATTTCTCTTTGTTTTACTCCAAAGCGATGTTGTTCGTCGATGATGGCGAGTCCCAGATTTTTGAAGCCAACTCCTTCTTGAATTAAGGCATGAGTTCCGATGACGATGTCTACTGTCCCAGTTTTCATTTGGCGAATTACTTCATCTTTTTGTTTATTGGGAGTGCTTCCGGCGATGAATTGAATGTTGAAACTGAATTGGCCAAGGATTTGCATGAATGTTTTGTAGTGTTGCTTTGCGAGAATTTCAGTGGGTGCCATGATTGCTACTTGATAGCCATTTTTAATTACATTTAGAGCTGCAATAGCAGCTACAACAGTTTTACCTGAGCCAACGTCTCCTTGAATTAATCTTGTCATTGGGTAAGGCTGTTTTAGGTCTTCAAGAATTTCTTTGATAACTCTTTTTTGTGCTTCTGTTAGGGTGTATGGTAGTTTGGAAATACATTCTTTAATCACTTCTGTTTTTATTTCCATGGATTTTTTTTCTTGGTGACTGATATTTTTCCAGTACCATTTTTTCTGCAAAGCTTTGAGTTGCAGGAGAAAGAGTTCATCGAAGGCGAGTCTTGATTTAGCTTTTTCTAACGCTTCTTCATTCTCTGGGAAATGGGCGTTTTTGATAGCGGTGGAATAATCAATTAGGTCATGTTCTTTTAATAAATCTTTTGGCATGTATTCCTTGAATAGATTAGTCCAGTCATCAATTAGAGGTTTGAGTTTCTCTCTAATCCATTTTGAACTGATCCCTTCGGTTTCATGGTATACAGGTACAATTCTGCCGCTATGAATTTGTTCTTCGTATTGTTTTACAATTTCATATGAAGGATTTTGGAGTGAAACTTTGCCCAAGGCAAATCGTGCTTTACCGCTTAAAATAATCTCTTTATTGCGAGGAAGCATTTTTACTAAATGAGGTTGATTGAACCAAACTACTTCAATGGAACCGGATTCATCTTGGAATAATCCCCTAGTAATTTTTTTACCGAATTTTGTACTAACATTAAACAATGAGGAAAGTTTTCCCTTGATGGTATTTACATCTGTAGTATTGATATCTGCAATTTGCGTGAATTCGCTGGTATCGTTATAAGTTCGGGGAAAATATAATAAAAAGTCTCGTACGTTTTTCACTCCAAGCAGTTCGAGTTTGGCTAGATGGTTTTTAGTTGTTCTTAGGACTTGGCCTAAAGGCTTAGTTAGCATTATTTACCGATCACTTTGATGAATTTCCTTTTTCCTACTTGAATTAATTTTTCTTCTACGATATCTACTTCTACTTCGGCGTTCTCTACCTTATTTCCTTCAACTTTTACTCCTCCTCCTGAAATCAGTCTTTTTGCTTCATTTTTTGAGCTTACTAATCCTGTTTGAGCTAAGAGCTCGATGATGTTTAATTTTTTGCCTGAAAGCTTTTTTTCTTCAATATTTTCAGGTAGTCCTTTATTTGAAAAAATTTCTGTAAATTCTTTTTCAGCTTCTTGAGCGGTTTTGGCGTCATGATAGAGGGTTACGATTTCTCTTGCTAGACGCATTTTTAAAGTCTTAGGATTTTCGCCTTCTTCAAGTGATTTACGAATTTTCGCCAATTCTTCTAGTGAAATATCTGTTGTTAGTTCAAAATAATTCATAATTAGATGATCTGGAATGGACATAGTTTTCCCGTAAACATCCTTTGGCGCTTCGTTTACTCCGATATAGTTTCCGAGACTTTTTCCCATTTTATCTTTGCCATCAGTTCCTATTAGTAAGGGAACAGTAAGAACGCTTTGAGGCGCTTGATCATAAGCTCTTTGGATTGTTCTGCCAGCTAAAAGGTTAAAGGTTTGATCTGTGCCTCCAAGTTCCAAATCGGATTTTAGGGCTACGGAATCGTATCCTTGCATTAAAGGATACAAAAATTCATGCATATAAATTGGATGATCTTTCTTGATTCTTTCTTGATACATGTCTCTTTCTAACATTTGGTGAACGGTGAATGTTTGAGCAAGTTGAATTACTTCGGCTAAAGTGAGTTTTTTTAGCCAATCTGCGTTCCAGGCTACTTCAATACTTTTTGGATCAAGAATTTTGCTGACTTGTTCCAGATATTTTTCGGCATTTTTTTCAAGTTCTTTCTGAGTTTTTGGCTTACGAGCATTTAATTTGTCGCTAGGATCTCCTATTTGTCCTGTAAAATTTCCGAATAACAAGCAGACTTGGTGTCCTGCTAATTGAAATTCACGAAGTTTTTTAATTACAACCATGTGACCGAGATGAAGATCTGCTCCGGATGGGTCAATACCTAGTTTTACTCGAAGTTTTTTGCCTGATTTTAATTTTTGATCTAGTTCTTCTCTAACAATAACATCAACAACTCCCCTCTCTAGTAGTGTTTTATTGTCTATCTTCATTATGTTTTGATTAATTATGTCCTTGGATAAGTTATCAAATGCTCATGAAAAAGGCAACCGAGTGCAGAATGGACAAAATAACTTGACAATATTTGGGGTATGAATATAATCTATTTTCTTATCTCTTGTTTTAAAGCCTATGCTCGACAATAGCTTGTGTCAAATAGGATTCACAAAAGGCGAAACTAGAATATATCTGGAGCTTTCTAGGATTGGTTCTCAGGCTGTTAGTGTGATTGCGAAGAAGATTGGGCTTAATAGGACTACCGTTTATTCAATCCTAAAATCTTTGGAGAAAAAAGGGGTTGTTTCTTCCTTTAGGAATAATGGAATTAAATATTTTTCAGCAAATGATCCTAATAGTTTGATTGGATATATGGATCGAAAATGTCAAACTTTTGATTATTATAGGTCGGAGCTTTTAACTTTGATACCGCAGTTTAGGGATATTTGTGGCCAATATTCTTTTTCTCCTCCATTAGTTAGTTATTTTGATGGGGTTGAGGGGGTAAGGTATGTGATGCATGATACTTTGATTGCTGATGGTAGTTATTGTGCTTTTTTGTCTTTGCATAAGTTTTTAGATTATGGGTTTGAAAATCTTTTAATAAATAAGAAGGTAAAATTGCGTGCGATTGTTCCTGATACGAAAGAAGTTCGGACTTTTTTTAAGAAGAATTATTCTAATAATCCTGAGCTAACGGAAATTTTATATGTTA
>JBAYNL010000042.1:0-9541 GCA_041678805.1 Candidatus Altimarinota bacterium
ATTATAAAGCAGTTATATTTGCTTCAAGGGATGGGGAACAGATTCCGGGTAATGAAAAATCGTTTACTGTTGAGGAAAAAATTGATAAAGAATTTTATGTTTCTGAGTTGAAAGTGGAGGAAGATGTGGCTGCGGAAAAGATTAATGAGCTTGAAGATGGTGGAACGGTTAAGAATCTATTGGTTTATTTACAGCAATTTTTCCCTGAGTTTGATGCTGATGATTATATTGCATACCAGCAAGAAGCGCAGAGAGTCTATGTTATCACTGGTAAAATTGAGGGAGATGAAAACGCGGTTGTTTACTTAATTTCCAAGAGTGTGATTTTGGGTTCTGCTGTAATTTCTGATGCTTCTCAGAAGGGCACTTTTAAAACTATTGTTTCCAAAGAGTTGCCGAAAGATTTACATACGCTCAATGCTTATGCCTATAATCCGAAAAAGAATTTCTCTACAAATCCGAAAAAGATATCGTTTAATACAAAATAGACATGGGTGGCGAAGGTAAAAACCCTGAATTAAAGGTAGTGCAAACGCCAGAACTTCCGAAGGCGACGCCGACAGTGGTTCCCGAAGTTGCTCTTGCGACGGCTCTTAAAAAGGGAACTGAGCAAGTACGTGTAGACAGCGGGGCTAATCTTCAAAAGTTAGCAGATGAAAAGGGTAGAGCTCTTACTGTTGAAGGTAAAGAAGTTACCCCTTTTGATTTATCTAAATTGGATGTGGAATCTTTAATTAAACTGGAAGATCAGTATCCAGGAATTTTGTTATATGTTTTTACGGATATTATTGGAGAAAAAGAAAAAATTGATTTTGCGAAGTGGGAGTTTTATAAAAAACCTGTTCCTGGTCAGAAATTAACAGTTAATTTTAGGGGGAATGATGCTGCTAATAGCGAAATAGGAGCAGCTGATATGTTGGCTCCTGCCGTAAGGTGTATTACTGTTTATGAACAAGGAGATAACGCGCTTGCTCGTACTAGCGAGAGAAGATTGGGGCTTAAAGGCAAAAATAGAAGCAGCAGCACTATTGGGTTTTTTGATAAGAATGGCTATATTCCTATTTATACTAATGATGTTTTGGTAGTAGGAGGAGCGGTTGCAGAACCTGCAAAAAATATTAATTTGGATTATGAAAAACCTTTCTTGTCAAAAAATGATAAAGAAGAAGAGGTTTTGGATGAAGAATCTTATGCTAAATATGAACAATCAAAAGAAGCAGAAGCGGACAAAGCTTATCTTGAAAAAATGCTTCAAGAAAATCCTCATGCTTCAACAAGGAAAGGATTAACAGAAGAGGATATTGCTGCAATGGAGGCTAGGAATACGGCTTCTGGAATTGGAGCGAATATTGTAAAAGTGGCTTTGATGGTAGCGAGAAATGGGGGAATGGGGTTACGTGGTAAACATTGCTGGGATTGGTCAGACAAAATTTATAGAATGGCTGGAGTAACTGGGAAATATCCTGCTCAACAAATATTTAGTTATACTGGTAAGTATTCCGGAAAGGATTGTAAAAGTGGGGGAGGTCCTGGAAAATCTTTTGCGACTCCTGAACAATATTCTGTGATTCAGCCTGGGGATTGGATTTATTATAATAATAGAAATACCTCTGATACTCATGGAAATCATAGTGCCCTTTTTATAGAATGGATTGATAAAGATAGAAAATTGGCCAGAATGGCTAGTGGTAGTGCTGGAATCCCATGGCGCGTTCATACAAATCCGGTTGATTTCAATAATATGCCAATGACTTATCTTGGTAAGCCTAATGCGGCGAGGGCGCAGCTTCCAAGTATTGCTGCTATTGAAGAGAAGTATCGCCAGGATAGATTGCCGCCCACTCTTGCGTAGAGAGAGTTTCTGGACGACGAGATAAATCTATGCCAGATTTTTTGGCTTGTTCATGATATTCAGGGGGGAGCGTATTACTTAGTTTCTTACGGCGATTACTGAAGCAAGTTTTAGCGATGCGGAGAATTTTTAAAGCTCTTTCTCTGGTGAGATAATTCGGATTTTTTTTATCGTAAAGAGCGATGTGAATGATGGCTGAGTCTACTTTTGGTTGAGGATGAAAATAGGCCGAAGGTACTTTTTTGACATATTTAGCTTGGCCAAACAGGGCTATTTGAAGAGATAAAACGGTCATGTCTGGTTCTAGAATACAGATTTTTTCAGCAACTTCTTTTTGAACTAGGAGAGTCATGGAAATTGGAGGATTTTCGGTCTGAAGAAAATGATTTATGAGATGAGAGGTGATATTGTAAGGAATATTGGCAACAACTTTATAAGCTATTTTAGGAGGGATAAACTTAAGGGCATCTTGGTTCAAAATTTCAACATTGGGGTATTCTTTTAAGACGTCATCTAATAAAGGAAGAAGGGTTTGATCTAATTCTAGACTGATTACTTTTTTGGCGTTTTTTGCTAGTTCTTGAGTAAGAATTCCTAAGCCTGGACCAACTTCAATCACGGTATCTTTTTTGTTAACATCAGCGGCTTTTACGATGTCGATAACAGGTTGATCATTTTTTAAAAAGTTTTGCCCAAAGCTTTTCTTTGCAAAAAGATTATGTTTTTGAAGGATGTCTATGACTTTTATTCTTTTTGGTGGTTCCATTAACTTATTTTGAGTAACTTTAAGTGGTCTGTTTTGCCGCTAACGATGGAAATATTCTCTTTGGGAATATTCATTTCTCGGCTTAAAAACTTTATTAATTCGGCATTGGCTTTTCCTTTTTCAGGAGCGGCTTTAACTCTTATTTTGAGAGTTTTTTCTTCGTCTTCCATTATTTCAACAAGTTCTGTTTTCGGACTTTTGGGAATAACTTTTACTCTAAAATATCTGTTTTTCGGAATTTCAATTGTCATTATTTGTCCTTATTGTTTGAAAAAGGTTTTGATGAGATATTTTTTTGCTTCTTCAGCTAAAATCATAATCAAGGTGGCGAATCCGATAATTTCCCACTCAAGAAGAGAAATGATGGTGATATCTAAATAATTTTTGAGAATAAAGAAGTTTATAATGGTGTAGGCTGCGAGGATTACAATGACGGTAGTGGCTAGGAGATAAGGGTTTGCGAAAGTTTTTAATTTAAAAACGGATTTGTTTAAGTTGTTAACGTTGTATGCGTTAAAGATTTGGCTAATAGTTAATAGAATGAAACTGATGGTAATAGAGCGAATAATTACTTCTTCGTTGATAAAGGCTGGATCACCAATAGTCCATCCGTATCTTAAAAGGTTGAAGATATAGATGCCTATGATGATGAATCCTATAATTAATCCATTCCAAAGTAATTGGCCGAAGGGGATTACTCCTTTTGGAAGTACGTAATCTTTATTCATGACGTCGGCTTCTGGCTTGCTTGTTTTGATAGCTAATTCCAAAGGAAGATTGATAAAGATCTCAATGAAAAGAATTAAAGTGATCGAGAAGGGAAGTGGCATTCTGAGGAATATGGAGGCGATAATGATGCATATTTCAGCGATTTTGCAGGATAAAGCATGGGCAGTTAGCTTTGGTTCGTTTTCTTTATCTATGCGATATTTCTTGATTGCATGCATGATTTTATGGAAGGTGATGTGACGTTTTGGGTCAATAACCGTTACTGTTTCTCCGTTGTCTTTTAGTAATTTTATAATTCTGGAAATCTCCTCTTTTTTTAATTCTGTGAAAATATAATCTTTGTCTTTGTTCTCTAGCATTTTCCCTAATTTTTGGTCAGTTAAGTCTTTAAGATAATCGTTGTTTATGGTTTCGAAATAGTGGGGATTTATTACTTCTAATTCAATAGCGGCTCCGGTAGTTTTTTTCTCCTTGGTGGTGGATAAAATATAGGTTTTTATTCCTAGTTTTCTGACTAATTGCATTTGTTCTTTCATTTCGGTGTTAACGGGACTTGAGAGAGATACCATTCCTAGTAATATTAAATCATTTTCAGCGAATTCTTCGGTGTAGTTGGCAAGTCTTTTGAGCGGAAGACCTTTGTAGGCGAAGGCGATAACTTTGTGACCATGTTGATTTAATCTTTTGATGCGTTTCTTGAAAGCGAGACGCATGTTATAAGTTAATTCAGTTTTTTGGCCATCTATTAAAATTCTAGTGCAATGGTGGAGTAAGCTTCGAGGATTTCCTTTGGAAAATGCAAAGATTTCTTTAGTTGGAATGTGAATGGCTACAGTTGTGGAGATTTTTTTGACTTCATCTGTTGGTAGTTCCTGAATTTTTCCATATTCTTCTGAGATGAGGTTTTCATTAAATCCACATTTTGTGAAAAAATCATTGATAACATTTTCAATCCCTGCAATTTTTCGGTAGTGGCATAGATAGCTTGAAATAGCGGCATATTCTATGGATTTTTCTTTTTTCAGGTGGGATTTCTCAACTACTTTTATTTCTTTTGTCTTGGAATTCTCTATTTCAAGATATGCAGTTTTTTCGTGGCGGTGAGCTTTAAAATTATTGAAATATAAGTTTTTTATTTCCATGTCTTTTTTAACGAGAATTCCTAGTACGTCGGTAACAATTGTGGTGGTCTTTTCTAAAGAAGTGTCATATTTAGAAAAAATTCTGGAAATTTGTTTAGCCAAAATAATGCTTAATGGGATCGAAGATGCCAATAATAATGCCATTTGTTCTACAAGAAGGTTGTTCATGTTTATTTAAGATGATTTTTACGCCACTTCTCAATTTCTTTATGATTTCCTGAAAGGAGTACTTCTGGAACGCATTTCCCTTTAAATTTGGCTGGGCGAGTATAGTGCGGATATTCTTTTTTGCGATCTAAGGAGAGGGAAAAGGAGTCTTCCAGATGAGATTCTTCGCGGCCTAGAACCCCTTTTATAAGCCTTGAAACAGCATCTATTAAAATCATTGCAGGAAGTTCTCCTCCGGTGAGAACATAATCGCCGATAGAAATTTCTTCGTCAACTAGAAGGTCGATGATTCTTTGGTCGATGCCTTCGTAGCGCCCACAAATTAAGATGACACCTTTCTTGGAATATTTTTTTGCCAATTTTTCAGCTTTAATTTGAGTAAAGGTTTCTCCAACTGGACTGAAATATATTACGGGGCCTTTATTGAGCTTTTTAGCGTGTTTTATGGCGTCGTAGAGTGGTTGAGGGGTCATCAACATCCCTGCGCCTCCTCCAAACGGAGAATCATCAGTTTTGTGATGTTTATCTTTGGAGAATTTACGAATATCGTGAACGACTATTTTGATCAGTTTTTTAGTAATGGCTCTTTTGATGATGCTTTCTCCGAGATAAGAATCAAATGCTTTTGGAAATATGGTGAGAATGTCGAAGCGCATAGTTATCTTTTAAAGAATTTTTTGGTGATGTTTGTAATTGGAGGAACTAAGAATGCTGAGCATGCTATGAAAAATAATACTATCCATTCCATGAGAGAAAGAGAAGTCGTCTTGAATATTTTCTGCATGAATGGGGTGTAGATTACTATGATTTGGATTATTAAGGAAATAGACACTGCTCCTAAGAGTTTTTTATTGGAAAAGATTCCTTTGATAGTTGGGGATTTTTCTGCAGTACAGACAAAGGCAAAAACTAATTCGAAAAGAACAATTCCAGTGAATACTAAGGTTCTGGCATGGGAATGACTGGATAATGAAGTCATGTCTACTCCATTGGAGATGTCTTGGTCTAGGCCATAAAAATAGACGGCTAGATTGCCTAATACTTTTATAAGAACCGCAATAATGATGAAGTGTAGAAATTTACGGAAAATGTTTTCGTTTTTGGGACGAGGCTTATCTTCCATGATGTTTTCACGAGCTTTAGTTGTGCCTAGGGCGAGGGCTGGAAGAGCATCTGTAGCTATATTTATCCAGAGTATTTGGAGAGGAAGAAGTGGAAGGGGATATCTCATTATTGTCAGAATGCCTACGGTAAGAATATCCACAAAATTAACCGACAACATGTATTTTATAAAGGAGAGGATGTTTTCATAAACTCTGCGACCTTCTTGAATTGTATTTACGATTGTGGTGAAGTTGTCGTCTTTTAAAATGATGTCAGCTACTTCCTTGGTGGCTTCGGTTCCTTTTATGCCCATAGCGATTCCAACATCAGCGTGTTTTAGAGCTGGAGCATCGTTTACTCCATCTCCGGTGACGGCTACGATTTCACCTTGGCGCTTGAGAATGTCTACTATGCGGTATTTGTGCTGAGGTTTGGTGCGGGCGAAAATAGAAACAGTTGCGAGAATTTTGATGAGTTGTCGATCTGTTAATTTGTCGATTTCATCGCCAGTTATGATTTGAGAACTTTCTAATCCAATTTTTTCGCCAATAGCTTTTGCGGTTAGGGGATTATCTCCGGTAATAATTTTTACTTTTATTCCTGCCTTTTGAGCTATTTCGATGGAGGCTTTGACTGTTTTTCGTGGTGGATCAATCATCGCGACGAGTCCGATGAAGATCAAATCGTTTTCAGTAAATTTATTTTTATATGGTTTATAAGCCATCGCCAAGACTCTAAGTGCTTCTTTGGCATAGGTTTCATTTATTTTTGCTAGCTTTGCTTTATCGCTACTGGTTAATTTTTGAATTTTTCCACTGGTTGAAATGTGAGTGCAGTTTTTGATAATTTCTTCGAAAGCGCCTTTCGCGAATACTTCTTTAAATTTACCAATTTGATGAACGCTACTCATCATTTTTCGATCAGAGGTGAAAATATTTTCATCGAGTTTTTTAAGTTCTTCTGCTTGATTAGCTTTTCTTGCGAGTACTTTGAGAGCTATTTCAGTTGGATCTCCCAGAATCCCTTTGCCAATAAAGGCATTGTTGCAGTTTTCACATATTTCCATTAATTTTTTTTCTTCAATCGAATCTACTTTTATTTTTTCACTCCACTCATATCCAATGCCATCAATTTCTTTTTCTTTGAAATTAGTATTAATTTTTTTAACGGTCATTTCATTTAAAGTGAGAGTCCCGGTTTTGTCCGAACAGATAATAGTAGTGGCTCCTAAAGTTTCGACAGCAGTCATTTTACGAACAATGGCTTTTTTTTGGGCTAAAACTTGAATTCCGAGAGCAAGGGTAAGGGTTACGATGATTGGTAACCCTTCTGGAATTGCAGATACTCCAAGAGCAACGGAGGTCATAAACATATTTAGCCAAGGGATTTTCTCAACACTTCCGAGCAAAAAGAGAATGCCTACTAAAACGATTACAATAATACCGAGTTTTTTCCCGAGGTAGTCTAGCTGGATATTTAGAGGAGATCGATCTTTTTCTTGTTTAGACACTAGGTTGACGATTTTTCCAAATTCAGTGTTCATTCCTGTGGCAGTAACAAGGGCTTTGGCTTTTCCGGTTACGACGATGGTTCCTTTTAGTAATTTCCCCAATTTGTCTTGGCTAACCACTTTGGTTACAGGGATGCTTTCTCCAGTAATGATAGATTCATCGACTTTGAAGGAATAAGCTTCCAAAAGGTCCATATCTGCTGGAATTTTATCGCCTTCGTATAAGAGGACTAGGTCTCCAGGGACTAAGTTTTGAATTAGAATTTCTTTTTGTTGGCCGTCGCGAATAACGATAGTTTTTTGAACTACTAGTTTTTTTAGGGCTTGGACAGCATTTTCAGCTTTGTATTCTTGGAAAAATCCAATAACGGCATTAATGATAAGAATTGCGAAGATAGCGATGCCGTCGACTAATTCTCCCAGGGCGATTGAGATAATGGCGGCAATTGCCAAAATCGCTACGAGGAAAGAAGCGAATTGTTCAAGTAGGATCTTTAAAATGGTGTATTCTTTCTTTGTTGTAATTTCATTTGGTCCAAATTCAAGAAGTTTTTTTTGAACTTCAGCAGGGGATAAGCCGTTTTTCAAATAAGTTGTTTGTGAAATTGGCATGGGTTTTTGGAATGAGGATATACGGGAGAGATTTTAGCAGAGTCCTACTCCTTGCTTCAATGGGGAAATGCTGAAAAAGAGAGACCCTTTCAATGGGGTTCGCTCAACTTTCTACAAAATTTGCTGCACTGTTCGTTTGCAAATTTCTTGAAAGTTGCCCTTCGGCTTCGGCAAAATCTCGCGTAGCTCGTATTGCCTGTGCCTTTGGGACGCTACCTCGCCACTTACTAACGTTTAGAGAACTGTGGAGCACGTCTAGCTCTCTTCAAACCTGGTTTCTTTCTTTCCTTAATTCTAGGATCACGAGTAAGCATTCCGGCAGCTTTGATCGTGTGTTTGTTTAGAGGATCAGCTTCTACAAGAGCTTTTGCAATACCGTGACGGATGGCATCAGCTTGAGCGTGGATTCCTCCTCCTAGGACTTTTGTCGTGATATCGTATTTAGTTTCTGATCCTGTAAGCTTCAAAGGAGATTTGATAACGCCTACAAGAGTTTTAATATAAAAGTATTCAGCAACTGGCTTGTTGTTTACGGTAATTATTCCAGTGCCTTTGTATAGTCTAACTGTGGCGATGGAAGTTTTTCTTTTACCATCAGCGTAAAAATATTTACCACTAGGAGTGGCAATTTTTGATTGTTCTTTTTCAGGTGCTTTATTTACTGTTTTTTTAGTTCTAGGCATTTAAGTGGTCAATTAAATTGCTAATGGTATAGGATTTTGAGCTGTATGAGGATGAGTTTCTCCTGCAAATAGATGTAGTTTCTTGATGATGTGCTGACGTAGTCTATTTTTTGGAAGCATTCCGCTAACAGCTAATTCGATAACTTTGGCCGGTTTTTTCTTTAGCAAATCTCCTGCACAAATTTCTGTGATGTGGCCTGGGAATCCGGAATGTTTGTAATACATCTTGTCTGATAGCTTTTTCCCGGTTAGTTTGATTTTTTCGCAGTTAATTACGATTATAAAATCTCCGCAATCTAGATGTGGATCAAAGATTGGGCGGGTTTTTCCTCTTAGGACATCTGCAACTTTAGTAGCTAATTTACCAAGAACTTGGTCTTTAGCGTCTACGATGTACCATTTTCTTTCGATCTTGCTTGCTTTTGGTGTGAATGTTTTCATATATGTTTATACTAGTTCAATTTGTACAACTGGTGCGTTATCGCCGCTTCTGTATCCGAGTTTTGTAATTCTGGTGAATCCAGAAGTGCGATCTTTGTATTTATCTAATAACACTTCAAAGATTTTCTTCGAACTGTTTGTGTGCTGTAATAATCTTTCGATTTCACGAATACCATCTTTTTTAACGGTAGCTCTTTTGGCGATGGTAATAAGTCTTTCTACGAATGGCTGAACGGCTTTAGCCTTAGCAGCTGTAGTCTTCATTTTGTCGTATATAATGACAGACATTGCTAGATTGCGAATCAACGCAATTCTATAGTCGATGCCATTCTTGATCTTTATTTTCTTTACTCTGTGTCTCATGTTAAGTAGTTTTTAGGGGCGCTTATATTAGCGATAATATTATTCTTCTGCAAGAGAAAGTCCTTTTTTGCTTAAAGCGGCTTTTACTTCAGTCAAAGCCTTCTTTCCAAAGCCTCTTAAATTGGACAATTTGCTCTCTGTGCATTTTGATAATTGTTCGATAGAACCAAT
>JBAYNL010000043.1:0-9301 GCA_041678805.1 Candidatus Altimarinota bacterium
CTTCAATTGCGGCATCCACCAATTCCATAACCTCATCCGAAACACCTTCTACTTCATGTCCGAAGACAAAACAAACCGGGAATTTATATTTAGTTTCATTATACTGTTTACTCCCATGAGCCAATTCAACCGCCACAATTTGAACTCCCTTTTTTTTCAATTCTTTGATTGCTTCTATGGCACTTTCTCTATATTCAAATGGAACCACTTCTTCTGCTCCCAAAGCAGTCTTAGAAATCTCTTTTTTAGGCGGAAATCCGGTAATTCCACACAAGTACAGCTTTTGGAGAAGAATCGCGTCAGAAGTCCTGAAAATAGCTCCTACGTTGTGGAGACTTCGAACATTATCCAAAAGTGCGTAAATAGCGGTACGCTTCTTTTTTTGAACCTCGTGAATAGAAGGTTTAATATTCAAAATTTCATCATGATTGAGCTTCTTCATCCTGCGATTGCGAATTTAAATACTCTAAAGTTTTATCCAACATGGAATTAAATTCCTTTATGGTAATCTTATCATTCGGTCTGAAAAGGTTAGTTTTTTCGATAATTCCATGTTCCACTGCAAAGTTGGCATATCGAGGATACCACCACATAGCAAAGATTTTTGGATCTATATCCTCAAAAGAGGAAGGCTGATTTATTAACTTTTCAGAAGATCCCAATTCTTTAATCAATTCAAAACGATATTTTGATCTAACCAAATCAGCTGCCCCAAGAATAATCTTTAAAGCATTGATTCTGGAAATGCTTCTTTCCGGATGGAAAGGAGTGTCTTTTTCTGTAGTCATTCCATTCACCAATCCCAGCATAGTTCCGATGACAATATCCTCATAATATTTATGAGTCACTGGAACGTCTGGATAAAGAATAGGCTCTGGATCAAGTTTAATATCGTTATATAAGGAAATAGCCATGAAATTAAACAAGCAAAATTCTTTATATTGGTAGCAGCTCTCTATCAAATCTGCTTTCTTAGTTTTCAAATCCAATTTCTCTATTACCTCATGAATAACCTCTCCTCTATTTATTTTTCTGTCATCAAGATCAACGACCGTTTTACTTACCCCATAAGGCGCGCCATCTCCCATTAATATAAAAACCTTACCATTATCAGATGCCTGTTTATTGTCAGAATATCTTGAACCAATGGCTAAATCCTTAGATCCATCTCCGTTAAAGTCCAGAATCCCCACAGCAAATCCAAACCAGTCATCTGGATTTTCACCATGAATAGTAGAAGTAACTGACTCCCCATCGGCACTGTAGATAACATTTTTATTGATTCCCTCGTCAAAAACCATATAAACATCCCCCGCGTTATCACTTTCCAAATCCCCTATTCCAGGAGCTCCAACGATAATTTCATTTATTTTATTTCCATTAAAATCATCGGTAAGGATATTTGCCCCAATCAAAGCCTGCCCACGGGGTTCTTTTATTACTACGTCAGCCAATTTTTCTTCAGCATAAACGACAGAATCTTTCTTGAAAAAGTCACTTTTGTTATAAAAAGCGGAAACCTTACCGGTCTCCCGATTTCCATTATAAGGGAAAGAAGATACTAAAACGTCATCTTCTCCGTCATTATTTAAATCTTTAACATTCACCGCAAATCCAAACCACTCCCCTTCCTCTACTCCTACCATTGTTGAATATGGAGAATATGACTTCTCTGGAAATTTTTTCTCACCCCTATATAAATAAATTTTACCAGTTTCATTTTTGTCATTATCATCAGCGGTATACGCCCCAATTACCAAGTCAGTATTTTTCCCAAAAATATGACCGCTCGCAATTGATGATCCAAATCTTTCGTTAAAATCATTTCCATAAATTGTTGAATCAGCTTTGTCACCGGAATAGACACCTGTCGACATAAAGGTGTCACCCCCAAAAAAAGCGTATACGATGCCACTTCTTGTAAATTCTTTGGAAGAAGAAAAAGGCGATCCAATGACAAGGTCGTCAACATTGTCATTGCTTATGTCAACAGTAGACAAGGTTAATCCAAATCCCCCACCATTGTCTACTCCAGCAAAAGTTGCCGATGGCTTTGTCTTGAGGAAATCATAAGATTGTCTATCCCATGTCAATTGTCCATTTACTACATAGACTTTGCCAGCTCTTTTTAAACGGTAATAGGCATTGTATGCCCCCATCGCAAGATCCTCAATTCCGTCATTATTAAAATCTCCAGCGGTCAAAGAAGTTCCCAATTGGTCACCAGATGATTCTCCATAAAAAACTACATCTGGAACAAAAGTTGTTAAAACATTTTTTTTGAATTCAATATTTTTTCTTCCAAAGAAGATAGAAACCTTTCCATTAAATTCTTTTCTGTTTACAGAAGAGAAAGGACTCCCTATCGCAAGGTCATCAATTCCATCGCCATTAAAGTCCCCCGTAGTTATGGCAGCCCCAAGCTGTTCTCCGGCTCCTTCGCCAATAAGCTCGATTCTAGAGGCATTCTTTGTCGCAAATGACTCATACACCGTCATGTCTCCAAGAGCCACGTTAGAAGGCAAGATAAAAGCTAGAAGCGATACTCCTATAACAGGATTTACCCAGTGTTTTAGCTTAAAAATAGACATTTTATTTAGAATGAGAGCAATGACAATTATCTATCTTGGGGATTATAAAGTAAAGATCAGTTTAATGGCTTATTCTCATAAAATTCATTTACCTAGACACCCCTCGACATTTAAAGTACACTCTACCCGAAAATGTCTACTACTTGTCAATACCTTGTCCATAGACATAAAATAGACAACAAAATGACAACCGAAAAAGGAGAAAATACGTACAATATAGATCGAAAAGCTGCTGGTAAACTGCTTAAAGTCTCGATGAGGACTGTAGACAGGTATGTTAAGGCGAAAAAGCTCTCTATTAAAATTATAAATGGGAGAGTTTGGCTTAATAGAGCGGAAATATTGGATTTTAAGAGTAGGCAGGAGGCTCCGGTCAATATAGACAGAATTATAGTGTCTACATCTGGTATGTCTATAGACGACGATGTCGACAGAATGGACAGAGTCGACAACGTTGAGGTTTTCGAAAATGAAAATTTCGAAAAATTTTCATCAAAAAGATCTGAAAATTCCCTCAGCAATGAGGTATACAAAAAATTATATATCGATGCCAAGGAAGAGCTTCAAGAGAAACAGGAAAGGCTTGAAATAGCCAATTATCGTGTAGGGCAACTGGAGGCTCAGGTCAAAAACAGTATCCCTCTGCTTGAATATCATCGCGAAAATTATGAAAGAAAAAAGGTTGAAGAGGAGTTTGCATCCAAAATTAATGAAAGTATCACAAACTTGAAAAAACTAGGTCTAGAAGTCAAAATTGCCACTTTCAAAAAGCGCATGGCCGTTATAATTCTCTTCACGGTCCTTGCATTACAGCCTTTGTGGCTCCTAATGATTTATAAATAGCAAAACAGGGGATAAATATCCGAGGTCAATAAATCCGCTATAATTAAACAAAAACAAAGGCCGGCATCCGACTAGTCATCCGAGTATTCGCCGATTACCCATCCGACTACCCAACAAATATACTGGAAAAAACGTCATGAAACGTATATATTTGGCCCGCATTTAAATTTTCAACATGATTGCAGTCTTAGATTCAGGTTACGGAGGATTAACGGTTTTAAAGCCCCTTACGGAGTTACTGCCAGAATACGACTATTTATACCTCGGAGATAACGCCAGGGCTCCATACGGCAACCACGGGCCTGAGAACATCAAGAAATTCTCAGAACAAGCCGTGGAATATCTTTTTTCAAAAGGAGCAAAGTTAATCATCTTTGCTTGCAACACAACATCAAGCGTAGCCCTTAGACATGTTCAGCAAAAATACCTAAAGGGGGATAAGGAAAATGATCGAAAAATATTAGGAGTATTGATTCCCGTCGCTGAACAAGCTATTTCAATCACCAAAAATAACAGAGTGGGAGTTGTAGGCACCCGTGCTACGATAAATTCTAATGCTTACGAAGCTGAAATCCATAAGCTTAATCCCAACATCAAAGTGTATTCCAAAGCTTGTCCGCTATTAGTACCTTTTATCGAAGAGGATTGGCATAAAAAACCAGAAGCTAGTTCCATTCTTAGGAAGTATTTGAGGCCTTTAAAAAGCTGTAATATCGATACTTTGATTTTAGGATGTACTCACTATCCATTGATGATAAAAGATTTTAAAAGGATTATGGGCCCTAAAATAAAGATTCTTCAATCAGGCGAAATTACAGCAAATAAGCTCAAAGAATATCTTCAGAAGCACCCTGAAATCGAATCAAAATTGAGCAAAAACAAATCCAGAACATTCTTAACTACGGACGATCCTAATAAGTTTAAAGAATTCACCGAAAAGCATTTCGGCATGAAAATAAAGACTCCAGAAAAGATCGAGCTAAAGTAATCCTACTCCCACTCAATTGTTCCAGGTGGCTTATTCGTAATGTCATAAAAGATACCGGAAATCTCTTTCATTTTAGAAAGCTTTTTAGTCAGTTTTGAAAGCTTCAAAGGAGTCATTCTATAGAAATTTGCAGTCATTGCTTCTTCACTACAAACTGGTCGTAACACTAAAGACTCTGTTTTAGGTTTATCAACAAACATCGGAATAAGGACGGTAGGGAATTGCCAGATTGATTTAAGAATTTCTTCCGTTTTTATAAAATCCATCACTGTTTTATCGGCCTTTTGCAGTAGGGAAGTGCGCTTCAAATCGAGGTATACATTCTGAACACCCAGCTTGCCAATCTTGGCCGGAGAAAGACCTAAAAGCACTCTGTTGATCTCAGGAAATTGGTTAGTCAATTGGGTTGAAATCTTGTTCAAAATCTCCCAAGAAGTTTTCTTCCCAAAAACCACCACTGGGTGTCGGTACGTTCTTTCATCTCCCTGAACTCCCACACTCTTGATTGGCAAAACTCTAGACTGTAAACCATGTTTTTTTAACTCAACATTTATTCTAGTCTCTAATTCTGAAACATTATCAGGATAGTCTTCTTTCTTTGTACAAAGCATTCTCACTGCAAGTCCAGGTCCTGGAAATGGATGTCTCCAGACAAGATCTTTTTTCAAACCCAATTTTTCTCCCACCAAGCGAACCTCATCTTTATATAATTGAGCAAGCGGTTCGATTACTTTTCCCTGCTTAATCAACTCTTGAATTTGAGGAACACGATTATGATGAGTTTTAATTTTATCAGCATGTTTTGTGCCTCCGGTTTCGATCGTGTCAGGATAAATAGTGCCTTGGGCAATAATCCATTCTTTTGGATTTAGATTTAATTTATTAGAAACTTTTGCCTGAATATCCAAAAACAAATCTCCAATAATTTTTCTCTTTGCTTCCGGCTCATAAATACCTTTCAAGGCCTTAAAATATTCCTTGCTAGCATCATATACATGCAGATTTTTCACACCGACTTTGAGCAAAGCTGATTCTACTTCTTTACGCTCATTCATGCGCATAAAGCCAGTATCTACAAAAAGTCCATAAACCTTATCTCCTCCTAAAGCCTTAGCAATTAACAAGAATGCCACTGTGCTATCTACTCCGCCACTAATCAACAAAAACACTCTTTTATCTCCCACTTTTTTTCGAATTTCTTCGGTAATATCATCAATATAAGTTGCGATATCCCAGTCCCTTTTCGCCCCCGTTTTCTTAATAAAATTTTCCAATAAAGTCATTCCGCATGGGGTATGAGTAACCTCCGGATGAAACTGAATTCCAAAAAGCCTTTTTTCATAATTAGCCATTGCTGCTACAGGGCAGTCCTTGCTTGAACCAATTACTTTAAATCCGGCTGGAGCTTTTACAATCTGATCAAAATGGCTCATCCATACATTTTCAGAGGTTTTTACATCTTTGAAAATTTCTTTTTTCTCAGTAAATTTTATAACAGCGGGACCATATTCACGCACTTTCCCTTTTGCGACAGTTCCTCCCAAAAAATGTCCCATCAATTGGTGGCCATAGCAAATTCCCAGTAGAGGAATTCCCAGTTTGAAAATGGCAGGGTCACATTTTACGCTATCTTTTGCGTTTACGCTCGCCGGCCCGCCGGACATAAGAATTCCCTTATATTCTTTTAATTTTGATGCACTGGTTTCTCCGTCCAAAATCTCACTATATACCCCAAGTCTGCGCACTCTATTTGCAATTAAATGCGCATACTGTCCACCAAAATCTAATACTACAATTTTATCCATTTGAAATTTATTTATCTGACTTTTTCTCAATTTTTTCCTGAGCTTTATCACTTTTCTTCTTAAATTTAGCCATCAATTTATCCTGTTTTTTTGTGTATTCCTCAAGTGGTCTCATCAATGGGAAAAGCACGCAATCCTTTACGTTATCTTGATTAGTCAACAATGTGACAAGTCTATCAATGCCCATTCCCCAGCCGGAAATACAAGGCATTCCATGTTCCATCGCTGCTAAATATTCTTCATTAATCATCATTGCTTCTTCATCTCCCTCAGCCTTTGCTTTCGATTGAGCTTCAAATCTTTCTCTCTGATCCACAGGATCGACCAGCTCACTATAAGCATTCACAATCTCCCAGCTATTAACTAACAATTGGAATGTATCACAAATTTTAGCATCAGTATCATTCCTACGAGCAAGTGGTTTAGTTAGAAGAGGATGCTGAATTACGAAGGTCGGTTGAATTAATTTAGGGCGAGTAACTTTCTTATAAAGAGCATCAACTAAATTCCCATAACCAAGATCTTCGGCCCCATCGATATGAATATTTTTTGCCTTAATTGCTTTTAAAAGATCAGGACCATTATCATAATCCAAAACATTAATTCCGGAATCAGTTTCAATTAAGTCTGTATATCTTTTTCTTGGCCAAGGCGTTTTGAAATCAACTTCGATCTCATTCCCATCACGATCTTTAATTTGCACCTTTGTAGTACCCATTAATTTTTTCAGCATATATTCAAACATTTTCTCGGTGAATTTCATATTGTCTTCATAATCCCAATAAGCAGCATAGTGCTCAATCATTGTAAATTCTTGCAAATGACTTGGGTCCATTCCTTCATTTCTAAAACATCTCGCTACTTCAAAAGTTTTCTCAAAACCGCCTACGATAGCCATTTTTTGCCATAACTCTCCAGCGGCAATGCGGAGATACATATCGATATCTAAAGCATTGTGGTGAGTAATAAATGGTCTAGCAGCGGCTCCTGAAGATACGCTTTCTAGTACAGGAGTCTCAATCTCTATAAAACCAGTTTCCCAATAAAATTCTCTTAAAGCCTTAAGAAGATTAAATCTAAATTTAAATCTTTCTAAGCTGTCTCTATTCATCACTGTATCCAAATATCTTTGACGATAAATTTGTTCCTGATCCTTTAATCCATGCCATTTTTCAGGTAGGGGACGAAGTGCTTTAGAAAGAATTTTTGTCTTATAAACAAGCAAAGTAATCTCTCCATGTTTTGTTCTAAAAAGCTCTCCTTCAACTCCCACAAAATCAGCCATATCAACCTTTCGCAAAAATTTATAATCGGTCGCTCCAATCAAATCTTCCATGAAACAAATCTGAATCCTCCCATCAATATCCTGCAAATGCCCGAAAGAAAGTTTCCCGTGACCACGAAAAGAAACAAGTCTTCCGCAAAGTTTTATAAGATCTTTAGCAGGTTCTTTGACAATTTCCGGAACATCACGCACCAGCCCTTTTTCTCCTAATTCTAAAGCCTGCTTACTGGTATGAGTTCTTTCATAGCGATCAGCATAGGGGATAATCCCAGCATCTCGCAATTCTTTTATTTTTTGTAGCCTTACATGATATTCATTTGTGTCTACTTCTGGCATATATAAAAAACTAAGGAATAAAACAACAGCATTATATGAGTAACTGCTTATAATTCAAAATCTTAATTACTCAGCCATAGCATAGTCATCGAATTTTCTACTTTTTTCAACATCGAGGAATTTCATTTGTTCTTTCTTGAAGGCAAGTTCCACGTGTCCAACAGGACCATTTCTGTGTTTCCTTACAAACACATCTGTAATGCCTTTTCTATCAGTATCTTCCTCATAATAATCTTCACGATACAACATAAGAACTACATCGGCATCTTGCTCAATTGCTCCTGATTCACGCAAATCAGACAATTGAGGGATCTTGCTTGGACGAAGTTCTACCGCACGAGAAAGCTGTGAAAGAGCGACAATAGGGATATTCAAATCTCTAGCCAGCTCCTTTAACGATCTGGAAATTTCGGAGATTTCTTGAACTCTATTTGATTGGTAACTACCAGATTTTCCTCCACTCATTAACTGCAAGTAATCGATCACTAATACATCTAGTCCATGTTCCATCTTTAATCTGCGAGCTTTTGCTTTTAATTCAGAAATAGAATTTCCAACAGAATCATCAATATAAATTTTCATGGAATTAAGTTCATCCATAACTCCACCAATTTTACTGAAATCATCATCGCTCAATTTTCCCGTTCGCATTTTCCAAGAATCCACACTCAACAAACTACAGAACATTCTTTCTACTAATTGTTCCTTCGACATTTCCAAAGAAATTAATCCAACGGTCTTCCCTCTTTTGGCTATGTTTTCCCCCATATTAAGAGCAAGAGCCGTTTTACCTATAGAAGGTCTGGCTGCTAATACTACTAAGTCTGAAGGCTGCAACCCGGACAAAATATTATCCAAAGCCTTAAATCCCGTAGGAATACCACGATATTTTTCTTTTGCATCAGGATCATGTAAGTCCGAAATCTTCTCATAAGTCTGATTCAAAACATCCTTGATATGGATAAAACGATCTGAAAGATAACTTTGTGAAATTCCAAATAAAGTTTTCTCCGCCTGATCAATCAATTCATCGATATTCTCATTTTCCTTATACCCAAGTCCTTTAATCGTATCTCCTACCAAAATTAATTGTCTCAAAATAGATTTTTCTTTGACGATAGTTGCGTATTGGAAAATATGTGTAGCCGTCGGAACTTCATTTGCCAAAGAAGCCAAATAAGAAGCCCCTCCAATGATTTTTAGCTCCTTCCTTTCCTCCAAAATATTTGTCAAAGTCACCAGATCAACAGGCGATCTTTTATCGTAAAGATCCATAATCGCTCGATAGATCATTTTATGCGTATCATGATAAAAGTCCTCTCCCTTAATCAAATCAGAGATTTTTACGATGGAATCTTTATCTACCAAAAGAGAACCAAGAGTAGACCTCTCTGCCTCCAAACTATGTGGCGGTACGTAGCTTTTATCAGCCATTTTTCTTTAAATTTAAGCC
>JBAYNL010000044.1:0-8927 GCA_041678805.1 Candidatus Altimarinota bacterium
AAAGGATATTTGAAATCTTTTAGAAGCTAACTTTGACGTTTTCTTTCTCCCCTTCGTTTGCTTGGAAGAAATCACGTTTTGTGAATTTAAACATGCCAGCAAGTACGTTGTTTGGGAAAACTTCTAGCTTGGTATTGAAATCTCTAACGGTAGCGTTGTAGTAACGGCGTGATAATTGAAGGTGTTCTTCAACTTCTTTTAATGTTTTTTGTAGATCAAGAAAGTTTTGATTAGCCTTCAAGTCGGGATAGCTTTCAGATAAAGCAAAAATTGTTTTCAATGCCCCAGTGATTGCACTTTCAGCTTTCTCTTTTTCTTGAGGAGTTTCGGCTTTCATGGCGATGTTTCTAGCTTCAATAACTTTTTCTAATGTTCCGCTTTCATGTTTGGCATATCCTTTTACTGTTTCAACTAAATTTGGAATCAAATCATATCTTCTTTTTAGTTGGGTATCGATGTCAGCCCATCCTTCTTCACATTTGTTTTTTAGGGTAATGATGCTGTTGTATAAGCCAACAGCAAAAGCTGCGATTATTGCTACTGCAAGTAAAGCGTAAATTAATCCACTCATCTTTTTTAGTGTTAGAAAATACTGGAAATATTCTACTCGCAGGTGAGGATTTGGTAAACGAAAAAACGTGATAGGGGGGGTGATTTACACTCCTATGTATTTTCTGACTAATAATCCGATGAAGAAATTTAAAATTGCTACGCTAAGACTGATTCCAGCCATTTCTAAGAATCTTTTTTTGAAAGAGAGGTTTTTGGCTACGGAAATGTAGAATGTGAACAGGAGAATTATTAAAATTACTGAGGATAGAGTGATACTGAGTGATATTAAAGGATTTTTCAGGAGAATATACGGGGTTACGAGAATTATTACTGTAAGGATGTAGGCAAAACCTGTGTAAAGGCTTGATTTAAAGGCGTCTTTTGAGCCTTCTTCTTTTGCGGAAAGGTATGAGGAGCCAGCCATAGAGAGGGCCGCAGCTATTCCGGTAATAGTTCCTGCAATGGCGATTAATTTACTGTCATTGATGGCGAGGGTAAGACCGGCGAGGGCTCCGGTAAGTTCTACTAGAGCATCGTTTAGGCCAAGAATGATGGAACTGGTATATTGGAGAGCTTTGGAGTCAATTAAGTCGATTAGTTTATCTTCATGATTTTTTTCATCATTCATAATTTCTTTCATTTTTGGAGAAACATTTTTAATTTCCGCATAGTTGATTTGAGTGTTTTCTTCACCTTTTTCCATTAATCTTAGCCCGAAAGTAAGGCCAAATACTCTTGAAATAAGTGAATAATAAAAAATTTTGAATTTTGAAGGGGCGACTTCTTGGTTTGTTAAAGTTTTAAAGAAGTCATGATGACCAAGTTCTTCGGTTGAAATTTGATTTAAGATTTTTTTATTATGCTTATTCTTGGTGATTTTGGCTAAATTTTTATAGACATTATATTCGGTAATCTCATTTTTTTGTGCAGCAAGTAGGATGTTTTTTGTATCTAAGGAGAAGGTCATAAAAGTTGTATTTAAAAGATTTGGTAGTTTGATTTTAACATTTCCGTGTTATATTCTCCATGCAGTTTGAAAGTGGTATGAAAAATAAATATGCCTAAAGTCGTAAAGAAAATTAGGGCTAAAAGAGCGAAAAAAACAAAGACAAAAAGAGCGGGAAAAATTATGGCGAAGATTGTGAAGAGAATGAAGACTTGTAAGTGGTTTTCTCCTTTGCTTGTTTTGGTCGTAGCATTGTTGGTTTTTATTCGTAGTTTACCTTACTTTTTACATGGATCTTTTGGATTTGGATATGATACGGGAATATACAAGAAGATCTTTGAGGACATGACTACTTTTTCTTCTATTTTTGGTTCGCAAATTTATATATTGCCGTCGTTTTTGGCTTATTTGTTTAATTTATTGCATTTACCGACAGATTGGCTGTTATATTATGGGTATATTCTTTTTAGTGTTTTGACGGCTTGGCCACTTTATTTGTTGACCAAAGAATTTTTTGGGAAAATTGCGGGACTTATTGCAGTGGCTATTTTTGCTATTTCTTATGTTCAGGTTTTTGCTTCGGAGTTTTATCTTTTTAAAGAAATGCTTGGAGCGATTTTTATGCTTTTTGGATTTCTATATTATGTAAAAAGATCAAATTGGTTTTATTTATTCGCTGTTTTATTGGCACTTACTCAATTGCCGCAGTTTTTGGTTTTGGCTGTAGGAGTGGGGTTATCGGCTATAGTGAATTTTAAAAAAGATTGGGAATTTAACTTAAGAGGTTTGGCGATAATGATTATGGCTGGATTGTTTTTAGCATTTTTTACTCCTCAACATCTGATTACAGCGTGGGATACCGTAATGGGAGCACTAAATCGTTCAGAAGGATTTAATCCTCATCAATCTGGTTCTTTTATTTCATTGATGGAATTTATATATAGGGAATGGCTTTTGTTTATTTTGGGAGTTGTGGGTTTTATTATTGCACTGAAAAAGAAAGGAAGTTTATCCCTTCAAGTTGCGGTAATCTTTTTGATGGTGGTGGTTTTCTTTCGTTTATTTTTTGAAAGTAGATATCTGATCGAGATGAGCCTTGTTTTGATTCCTTACGCTTCTTATTTATTGGCAATTGGTTATTCAGCATTGGTGAAAAAATTCAAGAGGGTAAAGAATATTTTGATAGGGGCTTTTGTTTTGGTGCTTGTTTTTGCTACGACATATCATTATTTGACAACGTATCCTTGTTTGAATAAGGAAGAGCAGTGGGCTTTGCAAATTTTGATTGATAGATCGGATAGCAATTACGTGATGGCTACAAACAGTTATTATGCGCCATGGTTGTATGGATTTAGTGGGAAAACTACTTTAGCTCCGGGAATATTTATTAGTCCGTGGGATATTAGAAAATGGACTGTGTATATGGAAGGATCTGCCGTTGATCAGGCTAGTGCTTTGATAAAAATAGCGAATCAATATGGTAAATATTATGTGATGGAAGGGACCCGGCAGGTTTATACTAGGGTTGATAAAGCGAGTTCTTTGGTGAAAAGAATTTTTGATGTTAACGGTGTGAGAATTTATGAAGTTTCTCCCTCGACTGTTTCTTATACATCTTTGTGATTTTTTGCGTCGAGAGCTTCTTTTTGGACATAATATCCAAGTTTCTTTTTTAGTTTTTGGAGATGAATGAAATTTATGAAAGTGAGAACGATTATGAAAAATAATCCTATTACGACAAATAAATCGAATAGGCGGGCTACTTGAAAGATAGTTTTAAAAGGAACAAATAGGGCAGGATATAAAGTGGGAATGATTAAGCTTATAAAAACGATACTCCAAATTAGAAAACTTGCTGTACTGAAGTATTTTTTACGAAAACAGAAATATGAAAAATAAATCATTGAGATACTGAATATTACAGAGGCGATTTGAAGTCCGTTAATGTTCATTATTTTATTTGAATAGTTTAGAGATTCTCCACCCGAGTATTTTAAACAAAACGGTCATGCCGTCAAATACGTTCATTCCTTTATACTTTTCTAGATAGATGGTTTCGATGGTTATTTCTTGATATTTTAATTTGTGAAAGGCGGCGTTGATGATCATTTCAGTTTCTACTGAGTAGCCGTGACTGTTCCAGCGGATTTTATTAAAAATGTCTGATTTAAAAGCTCGAAATCCACATTGAGTGTCATTAACGAAGTAGTGAAATAGTAGATTTGTGATAACACTGATCATTTTGTTTCCGATAAAGGCAATAAGGGGCATGGTTTTTCCTATTTTTCTTGCTCCAAATACTATTTTTGTGTCAGGATTTTTTTGGAAAACGTCTAAAAATCTGTCGATGTCTTCTGTTTTATGCTGCATGTCGCTATCCATTACTATGATGATGTCGGCTTTTTGTTCGATGGCTTTTAGGGATCCTGTCTCCAGGCTTTTGCCTTTGCCGAGATTTATTTTATGTTTTAAATAGGCGATTTTTGGATAATTTTCTTTGACTATTTGTTCAGTTTTGTCGATGGATCCGTCATCTACAAGGATTAAACTAGTGAGATGTTTTTCAGGGAAAGAGTCGAGAAAAGCTTTGATATATTTTTCTTCGTTGTATACCGGGGCGATTATTCGATAGTTCATTGGCTTTTGATAGATGCGATTTTTTGCTAAACTTGGCTTGAAGATTATATTATATTTCCATGGGAAAAGCGATTTTAACTCCAAAGGTGTCAATAATTATTCTGAATTATAATGGGATTAAGGATACGTTGGAATGTTTGGATTCTCTTAAAAAATGTGATTATCCAAATTTTGAAATTGTACTTGTGGATAATGGTTCTGAGAATTCTCAAGTTGAGACTTTGGAGAAAATTAAGATGGATGGCTGTAGACTTATATTGAATAGTCGAAATTTAGGATTTGCTGGTGGGAATAATGTTGCGATAAAAGAAATTTTAAATAAGGGTGATTCTGAATATATTTATTTTCTGAATAATGACACCGTTGTTGAGTCTGATTTTTTGGCTAAAGCCGTGGAGATTGCTGAAAATGATAGATTGATAGGGATTGTAGCTTCTTTGTCTTTGCAGTATTTCAATAGAGGGGTTGTTGAAAATGCTGGGCATGATTTTCTTAATTGTGGTGATTTTGTGCCTAGAAGGCGTGGAGCTTTGAAATCAAAATTTAATAAAGTTGAAGATGTTCTTGGAGCCTGTAGTGCGGGGGCTTTGTATAGAACTAAAATCTTGGTCGAATGCGGGTTTTATGATGAATCTTTTTTCTTAAATTATGAAGATGCAGATTTGTCGATGAGATGTATTTTGTATGGATGGAAATGTGTTTTACAGCCTCAATCTGTTATTTATCACAAAGTGAATGTATCTATTAAAAAAGTTCGTGATTATTCTTTTAATTTAAGATCTCAGCAAAATTTGCTTAAGGCTTATTGGTATAACACTCCATTTTTAGTTTTGGTGTTTAATTTTTTATTTTTCATATTGCGCGATGTGGCGGTGGTTCTTGTTAATGTTGTATTCTTGCATTTTGAAATAGCTAAGGTTTTTGTGCATGCGAGAGTTCGTTTTTTTGCTAATTTTAGGGAAGTGTTGATTGAGCGTTCTAAAAGAATGAAATATAAAAAAGTGTCGAGTTGGTATATTTTGAAAAAACAGAAATTCTTTCTTTATGTTTATCTGCAGTATTTTTGGAAAATCATTGTTTCGAATGAGCGTAGTGTTTTGGAAACAAAATAGTATTACAGAAATAATTTGATGAAGAAGGAATATGGGACCATTATAGTGTTTACGGCGATTCTGGTTGCTAGAGGTAATTGTGTAGTAAAAAATCCTAGAAGAAGATGAGTCTTGATTGTTGAGGCAAATTTGTTTTTGTCGTCTTTCGATAGAGTGTATTTGTCGGGCTTAATTTTTTTAATAAATAATAATTTTCTCCAGATATCTTTGAAATATCTATTGATGATTACTTTGCGGTTTTTGTAGATGAATTGTTTTTTGTCTTCGCTTTCAATTAGATTGTGATAACTGTGTTCAACTTTAAATTTTGGCATAAGGACCATCTTTTTTCCCTTCATTAAACATCGGATACTGTAGTCGGCGTCTTCGTAATATAAGAATAATGATTCGTCAAAGTAGCCAATATCGTTTATTACATTTTGGCTAATTATAAAAGAGGATCCACTAAAAAATTCTAATTTTTTTGGAGAGTTTATTATTGAAAAATTATTGTAATTTTTTGGATATATAAATCCAAAAATATTCATTGATAATGATTCTACATTTATTTTTCCATTAGGAAGCAATACCTGGGCCTGAATTATGTCGCTTGATTCGAGATCTTTTTCTGTTAAATCAAAAGATTTTATGATTGTGTCTTGATTGAGTATTAAAAAATGGGTGTATTTGTTTTTAAGGCTCTTGAGGCCTTGATTTACGGCGGCACCATATCCTAAATTTTTTGTATTTTTGATTATTTTACATCCGAACTTTTCTGCTATTTTCGTAGTTTTATCTTTTGAATCATTATCTACTATGATTGTGTTTTCCAAAGATGGTAGGCTGGCAAGTAGCTTATTAATGTGCTTTTCTCCGTTGTAGGTCACAATGACGGTTCCTAATTTTGTATTTTGATTATTCATAAGGTGAGGAAAGTTTAGATCAATTTCTCTAAAGTCTCTATTACTTTTTTGGCCGTGAGATCCCAAGTGAATTGTTTTGAATAATCGAGGCCGTTTCGAATGAGTTTTTTGCGAAAATCTCGATTGTTAATTAGTTTTAGAATATGAGATTTTAATAATTTTTTATTTTTTGGTTCAAACATTAAAGAGTGATTGTTGAAAATTTCTTTTAAGCTTCCCCCTGTTGAGCAAATAACAGGGATGCCATAGCTCATAGCTTCAAGGGGTGGCAATCCAAATCCTTCGTATAGTGATGGATAGACAAAGATGTCGGCGTGTTTATATAAAGCGGCTTTTTTGCCTTCGGAAATATAGTCAGTGAGAATAATGTCTTTATTATTTTTGGTGATTTTAGTTAGAAGTTTTTTTATTTTCCAACCAAGGCCTCCTGCTAAAACTAATTGATGGGGAAGAGCACGAGATGTTTTTAGTTCTAAGAAAGCATCAATTAGAGTTTCGAGATTTTTTCTAGGCTCAATTGTGCCAAGATATAAAATATACGGGGGTTTAATGTTTTTTAGTTTTTCGTGAGTAACGGGGTTTTTAGCGGACATGTTTGGAGGACTGATTCCTTCGTGAATTACAGCAATGTTATTTTTTGTTTTATATAGTTTGAGAATATCTTTTTTTGTGTTTTCAGAAGGTGTGATAATGAGGTCGGCATTTTTGAGAATATGAGGAAGAGCAAGTTTGTGAACTATTACGCTATTTCTGATATGGAATTGAGGGAAAATTATGGGAGTTAAATCGTGGATTATGGTGACCCTCTTTGAGTTTCTGGGGGTGCGGAAAGGGCCTATATGAGAGGTTTCTATTACTATATCGGGTTTTAGTTTTTTAAGTAAATTTGGAATTTTTATCCAACGGCGATAAGTTTCATATCCTGGGATCTTTTTTTTTCGTGGAATTATGTAGTGAGTGGTTTTTTCAAAAAAAATATTTTCTTTTGGGTGAATGAAAATATATTCATTTTTTGAATCAATTTTTAGAAGAGTGTTGATAAGGTTTTTTGAGTAGAAGTGGACTCCGGCGTTTTGATTATCGATAGAGTCTGCCAAAATGGCTATTTTCATATAGGCTTGGCCTGGTTGACAATTAAGCGATTATATTGTCTTTCGTGTCAATCTGAGCTATACTGATTATAGTGTATGGTAATACAAATTAAAATAAATAAAAATATAAAAATTGAATCTGTTTACAAATCGTTGAAATGCGTTTTGTTTTCCAGAAAAGGAGAGCTATAATTCTCTGGTTTATAAATGTACTTTAAAATTTAAATATATATAAAAAGTTAACTTAAAAAACCTATGAAAAAGTTATTACAAATTCTTGGAGGGGGTTGTGGTGGTGGGTGCAAGAAGATCCTCGGGGTCTTTGTTGCTACTGTAATGTTGCTTGGCGTTTTGCCAACGACGTATGCGGCACTTTTCCCTAACACCCGTGATATTTTAGAGTTTACCCAATCAGGAACGGGGACGACCAATTGGGTGCTCAGTGAGGCTGACAATCAGTATTTACTTGATCACGATATAACTCCTTTTTTTTATAGGACAGGGCCTACGGTTGCAAATACTGATGAATATTTATATGGTTATGGTTATGGTTATTTTTCTGATTCTGATGGGCTTGTTAATTCTGACGGATATGGATATGGATATGGTTTTGGTTATGGTTATGATTATTTTTCAGAGAATGTTGTCAGTTGGGCGGTGACAGGTGAAACTACAAAGTTTGGGGAGGGAATGGGGTCAAGCTATGGAACACTTCAATTTGCTCCTTCTTTAAATACTGATGGTAATCAAGAAGTTACGGTGTCTGGAGCTATGACTTTTCCTACCTCCGAAGATTCAGAAGTTACAGGTGGAGGTGTAAATGTGCCAGATGGCGTAAAACTTCAGGGGCCTGCTGGATGGACTGGTCAGCTTGATATTAGTGCGGTTGATGGAGCAAATGGTGTAAGTGGAATTACGGGTGCTGTTACTATAGAGATTGAGACTGGAGGGTTTGATATTTCGCTGACTGCCCCCGTTGTTGTTAAAATCCCTTCTACTACTTTTGCTGATGCTAGTAGTCCTTTAGTTAAGATAGTTACGGCTGGAAATCCTACTGGATTTGATGCTGATCCATGTACTACTGGTTCTGGGGGCCAATATGATGGAGATGGAAAAGATGAACCTACTAATTATACTTTGGTTATTAATGCGGTTGGAGTTGATCCTGGGGCTGCTGCGCATTGTTATACTTACGATGAGAATTTTGTTTATGTTGCAACTACCCACTTTTCTAACTTTGCAGCTGGATCAGAATCAGCTGCTTCATCAGCTGATACTACAGGAGGCTCATCAGGAGGAACAGTAAAGAAGCAACTTGCAGAAGGAGATGTGATAAATGTTCTCTATGGTGAAAATGTTACAGATTTTTCAGACTTAGCAACTTTGAAAGAGACTTCTTGGCAATATGCAGTAATTCAACAAATGTTGGATTTAGGATTGTTCAAAGGCAAGACCGTTGATAATGGTGAAAATATTTTCGATATGAATGGAAATATGACAAGAGGAATGGCAGCTACAGTTATCTGCAGATATATGGGTTGTGACGCAGAAGCGGTTGTAACAGTATCTCCATTCACAGATGTACCAAAAACATCATATTATGCAGCTTCAGTTGCTTACCTAAAAGCACAAGGAGTTGTTGAAGGAAAAACCGCAACAACATTTGATCCATCAGGAACAGTAACAA
>JBAYNL010000045.1:0-8924 GCA_041678805.1 Candidatus Altimarinota bacterium
CAGGATTAACATCAAGATCCTGAGCGTTATCAAGTTGCCCCGCAGGAGCTGTCCCAACATATTCATCCACAAAAGCTCCGGTCATATCATACTTTAACAACGTATTCTCCCCAGCTATATAAATATACGTACCATCGGCATACACATCATATGCAGCCACTGTATCTCCAAGCTCCGTATCCGCAGTAAAGGTTACCAAAAGAACTCCCAAGGAACTATATTTTCTAATATAACCATCCAAGCCAGCGGTATAAACATTTCCACTAGCATCTACGAAAATACCCTGATTATCTGCACCATTACCAGACGTCACAAAATATCCAGTAAAAGTTCCACCCAAATTAAATTTTAAAAGCCCATTGTTATTACTAACATCTGCCACATAAAGAATCGACCCCGTAGAATCAATATCAACATCATAAACATTCCCATCAGTTAATTCAACCGCCCCCAAACTCGCCACAAACTCATTACTAGAATTATATTTATCAATTTCTCCATTCTCATTATCGGCTAAATACACATTTCCTAAAGAATCCCTAACAATTCCTTCATAATTACCACTAGCGGTAATTGTACTTTGTAAACTACCATTTACATCATAAATTTCTGCCCCCTCAACACTAGAACCACCAGTCACATATAAATCACCATCGTAAATTTTAATACTATCACTTCCATCAGCATCAAAATAACTAACATAATTTCCATTAACATCCCTCTTTATAACTTCACCATTTTCAGAGGTATAAATATTTCCTAAATCATCCAGTACCACCCCATAAGTAACCCCATTTTGATATTTCTGCCATTCCTTAGTCCACTTAGTCTCAAAAAGATAAGATGGAACCTCTTCAGCGCCCAAAGTAGTAACAGGCCCCAATGTCGCATAAGATGAATCTCCATAAGTATTACTAGCCTTCACTCTAAACCAATATTGAGTATCTTCAGTTAAACCACTTACTCCATATCCACGTGCCTCATCGGGAATAGTATCAGAAACCTCTGTATAACTGACTCCGTTCGTAGACATTTCCAAAACGAAATTATCTTCCGTCTCAGCATTATTAACCCACTGTACTTCAATAAAATTTCCGTAAAGTCCGGCTGCCTCCAGTCCACTCGGAGCCACAGGAGCTCCATTAGTATCCATCGGATCACAAACCAACCAAGAAGAATTTACAGAACTTCCCAACGCTCTAATTCTAAGCCAATATTTGACTCCAGAAGATAAGGAAGGAACCGTATAAGAAACTGTATTCGGCACAATTGAAGCGTCTACAACAGTATAATCAGAAGCATTCGTAGATTTTTGAATTTCAAAACCAGTTTCATCAGCCGAATTATCAGCCCATCCAATTCCTAACGAATCCGTACCAACCAACACTTCCTGGCAAGTAGTTGGAGCCGCAAGAGTCGCAGCCCCACACACAGAAGGCGCGCCTTCACAAGTATAACCATCTTCAATTTGACAAGAACTCGAACATCCATCTCCATTATCATTATTGGTATCATCACATTCTTCAGCCCATCCGGTACCGCTTTCTCCATCCCATGTCCCATTTCCACAATAAATACCAGTATCATAATTTATGACCGCCATGTGCATTGAACTAGTCAAATGATCTATATCAACAATAGAAGTTAAATTTAAAGGATTATCATGCAATTCAAGCGTATCTCCAAATCCAAACCAAGAATAATCCAAAGGCAAAATATTAAATATTTGATTATCATCAAGCTCTATAAGGGAAAGAGAGAATAATGTACTCAACGCAGAAATATCTACGATCTGATTCTGACTTAGATTTAAACTTCCAAGATTTGCTAGCGCCGACAAACCACTGATATCTGATATTTGATTATGTTCTAGATTTAAAGATGTGAGCGCAGTAAGTCCTGCCAAATCAGCAACGTCCTCATTAGTTAACAAATTATAATCCAAATTTAAGGTCTGTATCCCCCCCATAGTAGCCAACCCACTAACATCATCAATCAAATTATGTGACAACTCCAATAGCCCTAAAGACGTATATCCAGAAAGAGAACTAAGGGCAGATCCCGGAATTTGATTGTTACTTAAATACAAAGCAGACATCCCTGGAATAGCTGAAATCGGAGATAAATCGGTAATTGAATTATTAGAAAGATCTGGCCCTCCCAAAGAAGTAAAATATTCCAATCCCGCTAAACTAGTAATTCCCTGCCCACTACAACTCAAATGAGTCAGCCCTGCGGCATCTGTATCCGTAATAGGAGTAGGCTCCGGAATCCCCAAATTTGGTGTACCCCTTAGACACGCCAATAGCGCGGGATCCGTAATGGAACTAGTAATATCTAACGCAAAAACCGACTTTATCGGAATCAGCGTCAAAACAAGTGACAAAATCACGATTTTGGAAAAAATTCTTTTTAGATCAGGCATATTATTATTTTTTATTTTTTAAATCTCCTAATTCTAGCACAAAACCAACCTTTTTAAAAGCCTAAAACTCTCAAAATCTCCATAACCGCATCAAATCAACCTTCGCTTAAATTCTCTAAAAAATCTTCTCCAAATCTTTTTTCATGGCAATTGTCGCTTCTCTAGCCGCTTCCGCATACTGCTCCTCCCCAAATCCTTCCATTTTCTCGTAAGCAAAAATTATTCCTCTACTATTATTTACAATCGCCCCAACTCCATCTTTATTGAAACATGGCGCGACTTCAGCAGCACCTCCCCCTTGAGCCCCATATCCAGGCACCAAAAAGATTGAATTCGGCATAAGCTGACGCAATCTTTTCGCTTGTTCCGGATAAGTTGCCCCAACCACAGCACCAACCAAGCTATATCCATTTTCACCAATTTCATTAGCTCCCCAACTATCTACCAATCCACCCATAATTTCATACACAAAAGCTCCGTCTTTCATTTGTAAATCCTGTAAATCCACACTTGATGGATTCGAAGTTTTTACCAAGGCAAATATTCCTTTTTCATATTTATGAGCCTCATCCACAAAAGGTTTTATTCCATCCCAACCTAAATACGGATTTACCGTAATACTATCTGCATCAAATCCCGGCAAAATAATCTCCGCTTCCCCTTCCCCAAGCTGTACTTCGCCCAAAAAAGCTTGAGCATAAGCCGCAGCCGTCGGTCCAATATCATTTCTTTTAGCATCAGCAATCGTGATCAACCTTCTAGCTTTTGCATATTTTAAAGTTTCCTCGTAACACCAAATCCCATCATGCCCAAAAATTTCATAATAAGCGATTTGTGGTTTTACGGCAGGAACAAGATCAACAACCGCATCTATAATTCCTTTGTTAAACTCCAAAATTGCATTCGCTGCACACGCCATCGGAGTTTTCTCCCTATCCTGAAAAGCTTTTTCCTTAATAAACTTAGGAATTTTACTAAAATTTGGATCAAGCCCCACGCAAATAGGCGCATTTTTAGCCTTAATCGCCTCAATCAATTTGTCAGCAAAGTTTTTAGACATATAAAAATTATTTAGAAAAATTAAGCTCCATACTGAGCTCTATATTGTTTAATTAATTCCATTTTTTCATCATCAATATATATTTTCCCATGCACTTCTTTGTTATACAAAACCTCAACCACATCATCAATATTCACGATTGAATAGACTTTAATTCCAAAATCATTTTCCACTGCTTTGATCGCCCCAACACCCTCATTATTTTTCTCCATTCGATCAAAAGAAATCAAAACTCCAGTAACCTTTGGATTTCCATTATTCTGCAAAATATCCATAGTTTCACGAATTGCAGTTCCCGCCGTAATCACATCATCAATCAAAAGCACTTTCGTCTCAGCATTTAAAGGAGCCCCCACCAAAAGTCCCGCCTCCCCATGATCTTTAGACTCTTTTCTATTAAAAGAGTAAGCTACGTTCTTTTTAAACTTGTCGAAAAGTTCTTCGACAACCGTCGCAGCCAAAGGAATTCCCTTATAAGCTGGCCCAAAAATCACGTCACACTCTATTTTATTATCCAAAAAAGCCTCAGCATAAGCCTTCGCCAATCCATTGATCAATTCTCCCGTGTAAAAATTCCCGGCATTCATAAAATAAGGCGCAATTCTCCCGCTCTTAAGAGTAAACTGCCCAAACTTCAAAGCCTCCGCCTTCACTAATAGTTCGATAAAATCCTTTTTGTATTGTTGCATATAAAAAATTGTTAGAAATAATGTTTCTTCCCCTGTGCATCTCGATGGTATTTCCCAAATTCAGAAAGTTTTTTCAAAGCTTTGAAATTCATCACCGTTCCCTTTTTACAAACACATTCTCCACTGGAATCCACTACACATTGTCCACAAACTCCAAATCCGCATTTCATATATTTTTCCACCGCCAACTGGCAATCTATCCCATTTTTCTCAGCAAGAAGACCCAAAAAGTACTCCATTTTTTCCGGTCCACAAGCAAAAACATGATCCAATTTCATCCCACCAGAAATTAGCGCTTCCAAAACATTCGTCGTAAATCCCTTTATTCCTTGAGAACCATCATCTGTAGAAATATGTAAATTCACGCCATGTAATCCCGAAATCTTTTGCGTATATAAAAGTAAGTCTTTATTTCTTGCTCCCAAAATAAATTCCACTTTACACCCTTGATCCATCGCTTGATGAGCCACGCAGTACATTGGCGCAACTCCATATCCTCCTCCAACTAAAGCCAAATGTTCACCTTTTTTAAATTCAAAAGATTTTCCAAAAGGTCCACGAATCCCCACTTTATCACCTTCTTTCAGTTCAAATAATTTCTCCGTCGCCGGCCCCACCTTGCAAACCATCAACCAAAACTGTTTTCCATCATCATACGCAATTGAAAAAGGTTTTTCATCAACTCCCGGGATCCACATCATCACAAACTGCCCCGGCTTTGACTTCAAATTATAATCAAAAATATACGTATTAGTATTCTCATTCTCTCTAATGATTTTCTTGATTGTCAGCGCCACCGGTCTTGTATCAAAATTTTTCATATTAATTTATTACATTTTCACACACCCAATAATCTCCTCAATATCCTTCACTCCATTCGCTTCACACCACTCATTCATTTCTTTAACCACTTTTTTGAACCCAGAAACTTCGCGATAATAAACCATTGTTCCCATGCCCACGAGTCTCGCCCCAGCCATCATAATTTCAATCGCATCTCTGCCAGTCAAAACCCCTCCGGTTCCAATAATCGGCAACTTTGTAGCCTTATAAACATCATGCACGCACTTCACCGCAATCGGCTTAATCGCTGGACCAGAAACCCCACCCACTTTATTCGCCAAAATCGGCATTCTTAAATCAATATCAATCGCTAGACCCGGCCCTACAGTATTGATCGCACAAAATCCATCTGCACCTTCGGCAGCACAAGATTTTGCAATTTCCCCAATATTTGAAACATTTGGAGAAAGCTTTATAATAAGCGGTTTTTTAGTCATCGCTCGCACCGCCTTAGTCACTCCAGCCGCATCTGTAATACTACATGCAAAAGGTTTTCCAAATTCATCTTCTACATTCGGACAAGAAATATTTACCTCAATAATATCAGGATTTAATTTATCAATTTTTTCTGCCAATATTCCAAATTCCGCAAGTTTATAAGCCACAATATTAGCAATAATCGGTGCCGGTTTTTTCTTTAGATATTCAGGGAAGGTCTCCTTCTCGGCTTTTTCAAATCCGGCATCACTTAAGCCCACTGCATTCATAAAATAATGATCTGTTCCAAACATCACCGGATTTTTATGACCAGTATGTTCTTCCAGCCAAATCGACTTTGTAGTTACACCACCTGCTCCATTTTTCACCACATTTCGTAAACTCGCCGCTGTCACACCCAAAACTCCAGAAGCCAAAACTGTTGGATTCCTAAACTTCACTCCGCAAAAATTTATCTCAAGATTAGCCATATGACTTTTTTAGCCCGCAGACAATACTACCAATAAAAAGTCCCCTAAACAAGAAATTTGTCATTCCCTAGAATTTCACCTCTTTCCCCAACTTCCCTTCCTCCGCCTTCCCATTTTTGAAAGCAAGTTCGCCATTCACAAAAGTCATTACCGGCCAACCTTTAAAAGTATATCCGTTATAAGGAGACCAGCCACATTTGGTAAACAACTTTTTATTATCAACTTTTTTCTCTTTGTCCAAATCCACTACCACAATATCCGCATCATACCATTTTTCCAATTTCCCCTTACTTTTAAGTCCAAATATTTTAGCCGGTTTTTCACATAAAAACTTCACCACTTCCGTAATTTCCATCGCTTTATCATTCACCGCATTCAAAAATAACGGAAGCATCGTTTCTTCTCCAGGCACGCCGCTTGGAGCTTCCGCATAAGGTAATTTTTTCTCAACAGAAGTATGAGGAGCGTGATCTGAAGCCACGATATCAATATCTCCAAACTTCAAACCTTTCCACAAAGCAAAAACGTCCTCTTTATCCCTTACCGGAGGATTTACTTTAATAAAATTTCCCAAAAGTTCGTAGTCATCACGCGAAAATGTCAGATGATGTGGCGTAACTTCACAAGTCACCTCAACCCCAGCTTGTTTATATTCCACCACCACTTTCAATCCTTCTTCCGAAGACACATGCGCCACATGCACTCTTTTTCCGTATCTTTTAGCCAATTCACAAGCATGCCTAATCGCTTTTACTTCCGCTTGCACCGTTCTGATTTTAGAATGAACCGAAGCAGGAATTTCCACTCCTTCCACTCCCACTAAAGTTTTTTTAATATTTTCTTCAATAATTTCTTGGTCTTCCGCATGCACTACAATAAGCCCATCATATTTCTTAAAAAGTTCTTCCACTTCAGAAAAACTCACCCCATTAGCATTAGTTGAACCACCCATATATACCTTCACACCAACAATATTGATCGCATTCAAAATTTCATCCAAATTTTTCCCGTCATATCCCATATAAAGTCCATAATTGCAGTAACTTCTTCCTTCAATCAATTTTCTTTTTCCAGATAATGCCCCATTATTAACAATTGCCGGAATATTATTAGGCATATCCAAAACAGTCGTAATTCCACCACTCAATGCCGCTAAAGAACCACTCTCAAAGTCTTCTTTATAAATAGCTCCTGGATCTCGAAAATGCACATGGACATCAACTACTCCCGGAATAAGATATTTTCCTCTACATTCAATTGCTTTGAAATCAGTAGCTTCCACTTTCCCCCATTTCACTAAATCAACAATTTTCCCCTCATCAATTAAAACATCCAATTCCTGCACCACGCCACCAGCTACGACAAAACCATTTTTGAGAATAATTTTCGACATAAATTTTTATTTAGCCCCCAAAATTTTAGCGATCAAAGCCATTCGCACGGCCACTCCATTTTTTACCTGTTCGAAATACTTCGCCCTCGGATCATTATCCACCTCTAGAGTAATTTCATCAACACGAGGAAGTGGATGCAAAATCAAAGCATCTTTTTTTACTCTTTTCATCATATTCTTATCCAAAACATAAGATCCTTCGTATTTCCTATATTCCTCTTCACTTTCAAATCTCTCTCTTTGAACTCTCGTCATCGCCACAATATCCATTTTATTAATTTCACAAAACAAATCTTCGCTTGTTTCAGCATAGAATCCCTCTTTTTCTAATTCAGCCACAATTTCTTTTGGCATACTTAAACCCTTTGGAGAAACAAACAAAAACTTAACATCAAAATTCTTTAACAAATACACTTGAGAATGAGGAACACGTCCATTTTTCAAATCACCCACCATCCCAAAAGTTAAGCCATCCAAAGTCTTTTTATGTTTCCATACCGTATATAAATCCAGTAACGCTTGCGTAGGATGCTCATTTACTCCATCTCCAGCATTAATTACAGGACAATCACTTTTGACCGAAACTTTTTTCTCAGCATCAATTTCCGCACTTCTCATTACGATTAAATCAGCCATTTGCGAAACAACTTTTCCCGTATCCTCTAACGATTCTTTCTTCATAGAAGAAGAAGTTTTTACCATATCAGCATTGCTAATAACTTGTCCCCCAAGTCTCAACATTGCAGACTCAAAACTAAACCTCGTCCTAGTAGATGGTTCGAAAAACAACGTCGCCAAAATCTTTCCAGAAGCCAAATTTAAAGACTTCCCTTTTTTCAAAGCTTTTTCCATTTCTTCAGCAGCCCTAAACAAATCCAATAAACTCTTTTTATCAAACTGCTTCGCAGACAAAAGATGCTGCCCTTTGAGATTCATATAATTTTATTACTCATTTATTCACCCATTTAATTCTAAATAATCCTCTCCAATAACACAATCTAAATAAAAATAGCCCGCTTACGTTATCCGATTTTTGTTTTCAAATTTATTCCTTATAACTATAATGAACTTTAGAAAATCTCATTCTTAACAACTTTTCAAATGTTGAAAAAAACACTCCTTCTAGTCTTATCACTCATGATTTTGAGTTCTTGTACTAAATCTACTCCAATAGAAGAAAGCAAATACGACATCAAAGACCCAAAAACTAAACTTCGCAATGTAGAAGTAGAAATGGAAACAACTCAAATTCTTTTCAACGGAACAACTCTTTCCTTCGACCTAGAACTTGAACGTCCAGATTTAAAATTAAAAGAATCCGACTTCAAAAAAGACATGGCCCTAACAGACGATTTACCAATCGGACTTCAACCACGATTGATGTATATAGTAGACCCGGGCACAACAGAATTTGGCTATGGTTCAATGTGTGATAGACCTAGATTCCCTCATCGTTGCGACACAACAATCGAACCAACTGACACCGAAAAAATTAAAAAATTCCTGATCCAAATAGTTTTTGAAGACGACACCTATACTGAAAAAATAGTGGAAATCCCTATGCCAGAAAAACTAGCTAAATCAGAGATCACTTTCCCCTCTACAA
>JBAYNL010000046.1:0-8794 GCA_041678805.1 Candidatus Altimarinota bacterium
AGTTACACTTCAATTTTAGGTGGAATTCATGCTATAATATTCACAGGAGGATTAGGAGAGAAGGCCTTTTACGTCAGACAAAAATCATGTGAATATCTGAAATTTCTAGGACTTACTCTCGACCCAAAAAAAAATAAAAAAAATGACCAGATTATTTCTAGCATCGGAAGCACAATAAAAGTATTTGTTATCCCTACTAACGAAGAGAAACAAATTGCTATCGAAACCGAAAAAACAATCAAATCTAAAAATAATTAAACAAAAATAACCTTCTAAAAAATGATAAAACTCATTCCAACAAGAATCCCTATTAAAGTCGGCGATAAGTTTATTGCTGTCTTAAACGAACACACGGCTCACAAATTAGATCTTCATGCTGGAGATCGTGTTTTGATAAAAGATGGAGGCAGAGAACCTTTGCGCGCTCTTCTTGACGTCACAGATAACAGTGAGATCAGAGACACTCAAATTGGTTTATACGTCGAAACTTGGAATAAATTAGGAGCCAAGAGAGGTGAAAGATTAAGTATCTCTGTTGCTGAAAAACCAATCTCTATCCAATACATCAAAGACAAACTAAACGGCAAAACTCTTACCAAAACACAAATTGATGAAATTATTAAAGACGTCGTTGAAGAAGATCTTTCCGACGTAGAAATCTCTTATTTCGTAGCAGGGTGCTATATCAACAAGTTAACCGAAGCCGAAACTGTTAACCTAACAAAATCAATCGTGGAACATGGAAGCATTCTAAAATTCCACAAAAAAGTCGTAGTGGATAAACATTGCATTGGAGGAGTTGCTGGAAACAGAACGACCATGATTGCCGTTCCCATTCTAACTGCTCTTGGATTAACAATGCCAAAGACTTCTTCCCGAGCCATCACCAGTCCATCTGGGACAGCTGACACCATGGAAGTCCTCTGTAATGTCACAATTCCAGGCCCAAAACTACAAAAAATCGCCGACAAAGTCGGTGGATTTATCGCTTGGGGAGGAGGAGTTGATCTTGCCGCCGCAGACGACAAAATGATTCGTGCAAGACATCCATTAAGCCTCGATCCAGAAGGAATGTTGCTCGCCTCAATTATGGCCAAAAAGCATTCTGTTTCCTCAACTCACGTCATCATCGACATACCGGTTGGACCTGAAGTAAAAATTAAAAACAAAGCTGACGGAGAAAGATTAGCCTCAAAATTTAGATCTTTGGGCAAAAAATTAGGAATGATTGTCCAAGTTCTTTTAACCAATGGTGAAGAACCAATTGGAAATGGTGTCGGTCCAATTTTGGAAGCAATCGATGTCATGAAAGTTCTAAAAAACGAACCAGATGCTCCTCAGGATTTAAAAGAGAAAGGTATCGAATTAAGCGCTCAACTACTTGAACTTTGCGGTAAGGTAAAAAAAGGAAAAGGAGAAGCAATCGCTAGAGAAGTTCTAGAATCAGGCCGTGCTTACAAACAAATGATGAGAATCATTCAAGCACAAGGCCCCTCAAAAACCCCTCTTATCCCGGGAAAATACACTCAAGCTGTATATTCAAAAAAAACCGGTAAAGTCATCACCCTAAATAATGAATTAATTGCCCACATTGCCAGAACCGCAGGTGCACCTACAGATAAAGGTGCCGGGGTATACATCAATAAAAAAATTGGCGATACTGTAAAAAAAGGCGAAATACTTTACACTATTTATGCTGAAATTGAAGAAAGATTAAAATATTCCGAAGAATACAACCTAGATGCTGTTTATTTGATAAAATAAATCAATGACCTATAAGGAAATCATTCGCAAAATTAAAAGTCTTGAAATCCAAGGAGCAAAAAACATTGCAATCAAAGGAGTTGAAGCTTTCGGTCTTAAACTAAAAGAGACCACCGATCGCAAAATTCTTGAAAAATGCGCCAAAGAAATCATCTCTACCAGATCCACAGAACCAGGCCTCCGAAATGGCATAGATTTTTGCCTAAATAACGTCGGAAAAATCAAAAACCCAGCAGAAGAAGCCATAAAACACTTCATGAAAAGCAATGATGAAATTGCCAAAATAGGTGCAAAAAAAATCAAAAACGGTATGATCATTTTTACTCATTGCCACTCCTCAACAGTAGTAGCCATTCTGATTCAAGCAAAAAAAGAAGGTAAAAAATTCGAAGTATACAACACTGAAACCAGACCAAAATTACAAGGACGGATCACCGCTACAGAACTCGCCAAAGCCGGAATAAAAGTAACTCACATGGTAGATAGCGCAGGTAGATCAATGATGAGAAAAGCAGATTTATTTTTATTTGGCTGTGACGCTATTTCCAGCGAAGGCTTTTTAATCAACAAAATCGGAACAGAATCTCTCGCTGATGCAGCACAAGCCTCTGGAATTCCAGCATATTCCTGCACCGATTCATGGAAATTTAATCCAGAAACAATCCTCGGATACAACGAGGAAATCGAACAAAGAGACCAAAAAGAAGTTTGGGATAAACCGCCTCGCAATGTAAAAATTTACAATCCCGCCTTCGAAATAACACGTCCTGATAAATTCACCGGAATAATCACCGAATTAGGCGTCTACAAGGCAGAAACTCTCGTTTTGGAGCTTCAAAAACAGTATCCATATTTATTCAAAAAATAATCGTGGCCATTACAAAAAAAGACCTAAAATTCCTGGAAATAATTGATATTTTAGAACCAACCGCACATTGTCTTCGTGCTAATATCGCCTGCATCCTTGTAAAAGGAAATAAAATTTTAGTAAAAGGAACCAACGACTGGCATGCAGAAGCTGATTGCCGCAAAATTGGCTGTATTAGAAACATCATGAAAGTAGAATCCGGAACCAGACGTGAAATCTGTTATGGGATTTGCGCCGAACAATGGTGTATTGCCGAAGCTGCCAAAAAAGGCATAGCTCTAAAAGGAGCTACCGCTTATATTACCAAACATCCTTGCAGAATTTGCGAAAGTCTCCTTACCGAAGCAGGTATTAAAAGAGTAGTTTACCAAGAAGGATATCCTGACGTTCTTCCAAAATTTAACCTCTTCAAAAAACGCGGAGTAATTGTCGAACAAGGACCAAATACAGACAAAAAATCTCCAAAAAGACTATTTACTCACTCAATCTAAAAACGGCTTAGCTTACAAAATCCCTACCTCCAAAATCTTTGTAGGAGTCAGCACATACATTTTCTTTGCATCTGCATCAACATAAAGATCTCGAAGTTCACCAGCTTCAACGAATAAATACTGAGTTTTGTATTCCAAATTACCAGTTCTAGAATCCTTAGAATATACAAAAATACGACTTTCCTTTGCGTCTACCACATAAATTTCGTTCAGCTTTTCATTTGTATAAATAACTCTTGGATCCTTGAAATTGCTAAATGGTGGATTATTTATATAGAACTTAGCTTTAGCTCCAGCATAATATTTCGAAATATCTCCATTGTTGCTCAAAAGATAAACGTTGGAATCAATCGCAATGTCCTGAGCTTTTGAAAGATCCAAAGTCTCAGTCAAATACCCTTCAGCAGCTCCAAATTTATCCATAGTTCCTTTATAAGCATATCTCCAAATTTGATTACTCGTAGGATCCAAAATATAAATTTTTGTTCCCCAAGAAGTAATAGAAACACCTTTATGGAAAACTCCATCATCCGTATCCATAAATGAAACAGTCCCATCTTTATACTCAATCAATTTTCCACTCTTTGTTAGAAATACTACAGAATTTCTTTCATCAAATCCGGCCGCAGCAATTACTGTCTCTTTACTATCAACAGTAATAGGATCCTGTAATTGATTCAAAACAATTTCATATAAAGCATTATATTCATAAACATATGTTCTCCCTTTTACTTCAACAAAGCCCAACGCATTAGCATCAGATCTCTTAGTGGTTAAATCAAGATATACCTTTGGCTGATCAACTCTTTGAACATTATCAATTTTGTCACGAGCAGTTTCAATCTGCATCAAATATAATTTTGCTTTCTCTCTATAATATCCGGAATTCAAAACACTCAAAGCATCCATATATGCCTGATCCAAAATCTCTTTTGCCTTTTCTTTATCATAAGAACTCTTTGTTTCAGCCTCAGTAACTTTATCTTGAACAGTCAGTAATATTTTATCCAATTTTTCAATTTCACTACGCGTCGCCATATTATCTTTTGCAATCCAAATTCCAACAAACAACACCACGATCACCAAAATCAACAAAGCTAAAACCTTATCTTTTCCAAATCCTCGAGAGAAAATCCCCTCTTTTAAACCTTTTAATTTACCACTAATTGATCCAAGACCTCCGACAGAAGACGACACTCTATCTTCTCCTTCATCAAAAGAATTAGAACTCTTTGACTTCCTCTTCCATCCTTTGAGTGCAGTAAAAAACTTACCAGTTAAACTTTCTTTTTCCTTAATAGTCTCAGAAGCAGACCCCTCAAGCAAACTTCTATTTACTTCGTCTGGCTCAGATTTCAATCCCTCCAATTCCTCAGCTGTAGCCATATTAAACATAATTCCAGTCAATCCAACTCTGCCTAATATTTCTGTCGAAATAACTTCACGTAATTCATTCAAAGACTCCATTATGCTCCTCTTGTTAACACATTTCGCCAAATCAGTTTTGCTGATATATCGAAGAAGTCTTGTTGAAGCAAATAAAACAAAATCTCCGCTTTCGATCTTTCCACTAGCAATACTACTAAAAATGTCCGCTGAATCCCCCGTCTCATCACTCAATCCCTCACTTACCACGCTCACATATCTCTTTCTAATAAGATAAGCCTCCGAATCTCCAGATTGAGTCAAATAAAGAACATCACCCAAAATTGCCGTAATCACAATATTCAAATTCCCAATATATCCTGAAGATTTTTCCTTTTTTAAAACATTTAAAGCATCATTCGTAGCCCTTAGAGCCACTTCAAACCTTTCATAAGGATCTCTTTCTATATCCTCAAAAAACTTCGACTGCATCGTTTCAAAGATGATTCTCCCGATCTCTTCAGCATCAACTTGGTTATTCTGGACCTCTAGATTTATGAAGATCTGTCCACTCTTATCCCCATGCTCTTGGAACAAATCATATGAATAGTTTTCCAAAAAACTATTGTCGTCTCTGCCAACAAACAAAAACTCATAATTTGCTTTTAAAGCCATACTGAATATTTTTAAAATGTCTATATATATGAAATATACAAAACTACTTGTCTACTTGCAAGGTTTCGTATAGAATCACGTCGCAAAATCTACAAATACTAGAACTTTAATCATAAAACAATGTTAGGAAAATTAAAGAAAAGAAAAAGGTTGAGAACTCATGGATTCTTATCTAGAAGCGCCAGCGTACTCAATAGCCGAAGAAAAAAGGGCAGAAAAGAACTAACAGTGACTATCCACTCAAAGTAAATCGCTCTTCTTTAATGATTGCTAAAGATTTTAGACTAAAGCCCACCCAAATCGACTACCTTACAAACAAAGGTGGTTCGTTTAATTCCAAGCTTTTCATTACGAAGTACGCAGAAAACAACAAGGATTATTCCCGATTCTGTGTTATTATCAGCAAGAAAATAAGTCCAGAAGCAGTTACAAGGAATCGCTTAAGAAGACAAATTTTCGAGTCAATTCGAACATCAAGCATTTTAAAGGATAAAATAATTCATTTAGACATTATTCTCATCCCCAAAAAATCTATTCTAAATAAGTCCTTCTCTGAAATAAATGAGGACATAAGCACCTTACCATCAAAAATAACTAATCAAAATGGACCTAAAAAAAATCAATAGTATCTCAAAAAATGTCGTTGTTTTTTTAGCTGTTTTTTTAATTGTAAATTATTTTTTCAACAGTTGTCAGAGTAAAAAAGTCGAAGAACAAGCCGCCACTGGAATAGTATCTTTCGCCACAACGGATACCGAATACTCCCGTACATCCGTCGTTAAAGTAGAAATCAAAAATAACACTACTCAAGAAATCACAATCCCAAATGAATGCCCTAATGAACCTTTTACCGTCTATAAATACGAGAAAACCAATTGGGTTACAAAAACCGCTTCTCCAGACTTGGAGTGCGCAACCACTCAAGAAGTCAAAATCCCCGCAGCTGGAAAAACCGTTGTAGCTTACAACAATTGGAACAACGCTCTATTCGGAGACATGGGCAGATTTAAAATTGAATTCAAAACTAAAATTGGAGATAAAGAAGAAATTTTAACAACTCCTGAATTTACAGTGGTTAAAGAAGGCCTATTCTCCCAATTATGGAGAGGAATTTTCTATCGCCCTATCTATAACGTCCTAATCTTTTTAACAAAAATTCTTCCAGGACACGATTTGGGACTAGCAATCATCCTTTTGACCATCATAATTAGAACAATTTTGATTGCTCCTGCTCAAAAATCGATGAAAGAACAGCGCAAAATGCAAGAGCTTCAACCTCGTTTAAAAAAGATCAAAGAAGACTATAAAGGAGATCAACAAAAAATCGCCGCTGAAACTATGGCCTTATGGAAAGAAGCCAAAGTAAGCCCATTTGGAAGTTGTTTACCAATCCTTCTCCAATTCCCATTTTTGATCGCAGTTTTCTGGGTAATCCAAAACGGGTTAAATCCAGATCAATCACACCTTCTATACACAACTTATCAAGACTTCAGCCTTAAAGATATTGGTGTTAATTTCTTTGGCATTTTGGATCTCACAAAAACCAATATATACGTACTGCCATTAATCGTCGGAGGATTACAGTTTTTCCAAATGAAACTTTCCCTGGCTAGAACTAAAAAAGCTCCAGCAACTCACAACAAAGACGAGAAAAAAGAAAAAAACGAAATGGAAATGGCAAGCTCTATGATGATTTATATGATGCCGGTAATGATCGCTGTCTTTACAGCATCTGCACCTTCTGGCGTAGGTCTATACTGGGGAATTTCAACTATTTACGGAATTGTTCAACAACTTATCATAAATAAAAAACCTATTAATGAATCGAAAAACGATCCGTCTGTAAAAGTAAAAGTTATCTCGTAACCTAATCCATATGAATACTGAAGACATTTTGCAAGAAACAACCGAAAATATCTTAAAACATCTAGGCATTACATTTTCAGAAATTGAGGTTTCCGAGGCAGAGACAGATTTATTCCAAATCAATATCAAAAGCGAAAACGCTAGTTTACTCATCGGCCACCATGGCGAAAACATTCAAGCGCTCCAACATTTAGTAAAAGTTTTGGCATGGGAAAAATCTAAATCAGACAACCAATTTCACGTAATTTTAGACATAGATGATTATCGAAAACGCCAAGAAGATAGCGTTATCAGCATGGCGGAAAGGAAAATAGCAATGCTCCGCCGCAATCGAAGACCACAAATTCTTCCTCCTATGTCTCCATATTTCAGAAGAAAAATTCATCTTCACCTTATGGGCCCAGGCTTTGACGACGTTGAAACAATCAGTGAAGGAGAAGGCGAAACCCGTCACATAATCATTCAACTTAAATCTCAAAGATGAATAAAAAACTAGCAAAACTTTTGCTTATTTCATGCCTAATTCTAGTACTTCCTCACGCCGCTAAAGCAAACGAGGGAGATGGCGACTTAGCAAATGAAGCCGCTTTAATAAGCGACTTTTCAGACGTAACAGAAGGTAATTCTCACTATGTAGCAATCCAAGCCCTAAAAGAAAAAGGAATTATTAGCGGATACGAAGATGGAACTTTCAAACCAAAAAAAGAAATCACTCGAACCGAAGCCTTGAAAATCATCGGATTAGCTACTGGCAAAGTAACTCAAGAAGAATTAGATAATGTTGTTCTTCCCGAAGAACCTCTTTTTACAGACGTTGAGAATAATGCCTGGTACATAAATTATCTATTTATCGCAAAAAATAAAAACATCATTAACGGATATCCAGACGGCAGTTTCAAACCAACCGATCAAATCAATTTAACAGAAACTTTGAAAATATATCTGGAATGTTTAGACGATATTAATTATCCAGACCCTAGTACCCTAAATTTCGCAGATGCCAATCCAGAAGGTTGGTACGCCAAATATTTAGCCTACGCCGCTTCTCAAGAAGTCTTAGATATAACAATCAAAAACGAAGTATTTCCTGATAAAAAAATGACTCGTGGAGATTTTGTAGAAATCGTCTATCGTCTCAAGAATTCTTATGAAAATAATTATCGATTCGGCAAAGCCACTTTCTACGGCAAAGCCGTTCAAGGACATGGCACAGCCTCTGGAGAAACATTCGACATGGACTCCTTCACCGCAGCACATAAGACACTGCCATTTGGCACAATTATCGAAGTAAAAAACCTTTCTAACGGGAAAACCGTCGAAGTAAAAATCAACGACAGAGGACCCTTTGGAGCAGGAAGAGTAATAGACCTATCATCAGCCGCATTTGAACAACTTGCCCCTTTAGGAACAGGTATAATTACTGTACAATACCGCCCAGTAGACTCTATTTAAACCCTATGGGAGTAATTGAATACAAAAGAAGAGATCAGCGAATCAAAGTAAAACAAACCCTTCGAGTCGAAACTCAAAAAACGATTCGCGCTTTGATCATTACTCTAACCGCCATGATTATAATTTTATCTGGAGTTTTTTTAGCAATTACCGCCAATGGAGCAGGAAAAGGCTATGCTTTGGAACAAGCAAAATTAAAAAACGAAGATCTAAAAACCAGAAACGCCAACTTAAAAGCAAAATTAACCGACATCACCTCCTTCACAACCCTCGACGAAAACGGCAGAGTCATCGAGATGACTCCCCTTTCAGA
>JBAYNL010000047.1:0-8650 GCA_041678805.1 Candidatus Altimarinota bacterium
ACCCACAAGCTCGTCACATGCCTTAATTGGGGGATATGCAGGTGCAGCTGTCGCCAAAGGCGGCTTTGCCGCCCTAATCGCCAGCGGGTGGACTAAAACCCTAATTTTCATAGTCTTAGCCCCCGTAATAGGAATGATTTTAGGAGTGGTCTTGATCATTATCACTACTTGGGTTGTTCGCAATCGATCTTTATCGAGCGTAAATACTTGGTCTAGAAAATTACAACTTTTATCAGCCGCTTTATATAGCCTTGGACATGGCGGAAATGACGCTCAAAAAACAATGGGTATTATCGTCAGTCTTTTGTTTTCGGCAGGATTAGTAACCAGTTTCGATATCCCTTTATGGGTAGTTTTAAGCGCTCATAGCGCGATTGCCCTAGGAACAATTTTTGGAGGATGGAGAATAGTTAAAACTATGGGCCAAAAAATTGTAAAACTACGACCGATAGACGGCTTTGCCGCAGAAACAGCCAGTGCTATTAGTCTTTTTATCGCTACTCACATGGGAGTCCCGGTCAGTACAACTCATGTAATCACCGGTGCAATTTCCGGAGTAGGTGCAGCCAAAAGATTCTCATCTGTAAAATGGGGAGTTACTTTAAGAATAGTTTGGGCTTGGTTTCTCACAATTCCAGCAGCAGCAACAATTGCCGCAATATCCTATAAGTTGCTTAGTCTAATTTTTTAGATTCACTAGATACTCAATAGCCGCTTCTTTCTGCGAATCCACTTTGTTCGCAATATCTTCGTCAGTGATTTCCACTACCACGTCAGGAGTCAGTCCAACTTTATTTATATTTCTACCCGCTGGAGTATACCATTTTGCAATTGTCATTCTCATTGAAGATCCGTCTTTGAAAGTTTCCACTTCTTGAACAGTTCCTTTCCCAAAAGTTTTTGTTCCCATCACCACACCTCTTTTCAAATCTTGGACCGCTCCTGCCAAAATCTCTGATGCAGAAGCACTTCCATCATTAACCAATACAACCAACGGTACATCCACTAGTTTAGGATTACTATCGGTATACATGATTTCATTTTTATCATTTTTTTGACGAATTTCCACAGCTTTAGATTTTGTTGGCAAAATGTATGACAAAAGTTCTACCGCTATATCTAAAAATCCTCCGCCATTATATCTTAAATCAATAATTAGGCCTTTCGGGGGCGTTAAAATCATCTCAGAAATGGCTTTGCCAAATTCTTTTTCAGTATTGTCATTGAATTGATTTACGCTCAAATATACAATCTCATTCTCCAATTTTTCTACCGTAACACTATCAAGATCAATTTTAGATCTTATAATAGAAACATCAAAAGGATCTGCGACCGTATCTCTGATAATAGTAAGCTTAACAGATGAGCCTTCTTTTCCTCTGATACTCATAATTGCTTCAAATAAAGTCATTTCAGAAGACATCTTGTCGTCAATTTTGTAAATAACATCACCGGGAAGAAGTCCCGCTTTTTCAGCCGGACTATCTCGTAGAGGTGAAACAACTACCAAGTTTTTTTCTTCTACACTAAGTTCGGCTCCAATCCCTTCCAATTCTCCATTTAGGCTGGCACTAAATTCTTCACTTTCTGCGGGGTCCATATAGACAGTATAAGGATCATCTAATGAGCCAACTAATCCCTTAATAGCGCCATAAACCATCGTGTCTTTATCTATAGCTTCTTCATCTACATAGTTATCAACAACTTCGCTCCAAACTGTCCAAAATAAATCCAAATCAACCTCATCACTTATTTTTTTTATTTCACCATTATTTGTCTCATCTATTTGAGTGGAATCATCTCCTCCAGGTACAGAGCCTTTATCCAAAAGTCCGTAAGATGTCGCTTGCCATCCTAAAATAAAACTTATAATAACAACTAAAGGATAAATGTAATAATGATGTTTTTTATTTGGATAATATTGATACATAGGAATGAAAATTACTTTAAATTATTTTTTGAATATGATCTATTTTAGTAGATTTATTTTTGCTATCAACATCAATCAAGCAGCCATTGAAAACCATTTTTCCAGTGGTTTCAGGCTCGTGTTTTACAGGCATCTGAGTCAGGAAAGAAGTGATAATCAAATCTTTTCTCACACCTATTACAGAATCAAGTGAACCGGTCATCCCGATATCGCTCATGAAGGCTGTACCATTATCCAGAATTCTTGCATCGGCGGTAGGGACATGAGTATGAGTCCCCACAACAGCACTTACTCTGCCATCCAGATAAAATCCGAGAGCATATTTTTCTGAAGTCGCTTCCGCATGTATATCCACAAAAATCGCATCAAATTTTTCTTTTTCAGTTTGGCGAAGAATTTTATCAACCGTTCTAAAAGGACAATCATAATTTTTTTTCATAAAAACTCGACCAATCAGATTTATCACTAAAATCTTGTGATCGGCTTTATCTTTCACCACAAAATATCCATTTCCGGGAACTTCAGGAGGAAAATTTGCAGGACGAATCACCGGGAAATCTTCACTAGTAATCTTCATCATTCCCATCTTATTTCCCCAAGCATGATCGCCGGAAGTAAAGAAATTTATGCCGGCTTTTTGCATCTCAGCAATTGTTTCGGGAGTAAATCCGTTTCCATGACTCAGATTCTCTGCATTAGCAATAATAAGATCAGGATTATGCTCTTTGATAACACCAGGTAAGACTTTTTTAATAGTATCTCTGCCTGGTCTTGCCACTATATCACCAATAAATAAGATTTTCATTTTAAATTTTCTTTAATGGAGCAATGCTCAAAGCAAGCTTCTTGACCCCTATTTTACTATCTTCAAAGGCAACTGTCACTACACCACCTTGGACATCCACAACAATTCCTTTCCCAAATACTCCATGATGTACGCGATCACCGGTATCAAGGTCAACTTCCAAACCTCTTTCGATCTCAACTGGCACAGGTTTATCCACAATATCAGTTATAGCCATATGCTGTCTTGCCTTATGTCCTCCAAAATTAGTTTCAATAATAGATTCATCAATATCATCCAGAAATTGAGAAGGAGCATTCGATCTAAACTCCCCATAAAGCATTCTTTCACGAGCATGAAGTAAATATAGATTAGACATCGCACGAGTCATCGCCACATACATTAAACGTCTTTCTTCTTCCAATTCTTGTCGATCAAGGAGGCTTCTGCTATGTGGGAAAATCCCTTCCTCAAGCCCCGCAATGAATACATAAGGAAATTCCAAACCTTTCGCGCTATGAACAGTCATAAAGGTCACGGCATTTTCAGTTGTATCCAAAGAGTCGATATCGGCAATCAAACTAACTTCTTCCAAAAATATATTTAGAGAAATCCCTGGCTCTAATTTATCGTATTTATTAGCCACAGAAACAAGCTCCTGAATATTTTCGAGTCTAGCTTCACCCTCCACACTGCCATCATCTAACATTTTTTTATAAGCGGTTTTTTCAAGAACATGCTTAATCATTCCAGAAGCATGAGTCTCAGAATTTAGGCTCTGTAAGCTCTTTATCATCGTTATAAATTTAGTAACAGTTTCCGCTTTTCCTGGATTAATAGATGGAATTTCATGAACCAAAAGCATCGCTTCAAACATCGATAAATTATTTCTTACAGCAAAATCATTCAGTAGTTCCAAAGTTCTTGGCCCTATTTTTCGGGCAGGACTATTGATAATTCTAAGCAGCGCCACGGAATCGTTTTTGTTCTGAATGAGCTTCAAATAAGCCAAAATATCCTTAATCTCTTTTCTTTGATAAAACTTTATTCCGCCAACTATTTTATACGGAATCCCATATCTCATGAAAACTTCTTCGAGTACACGTGACTGTGCATTTGTTCGATAAAGGACCACGAATTCGTTATATTCAGGATGTTCACTTCTGGTCACAACATCAGTAACTTCTTGAGCAATAAGCTCTCCTTCATGGCGTTCATTGTCAGCTAACCAATGCTTTATAACGTCTCCACCTTTCTTATCTGTCCATAATTTTTTCTCTTTTCTTTGGCTATTCTTTTCAATAATGTCATGGGCTCCATCCAGAATAACTTGAGTAGATCTATAATTTTGTTCCAACACCACCACCTTTGTTTCGGGATAGTCTTTTTCAAAATCCAAAATGTTTTGAATAGTGGCTCCTCTCCAGCTATAAATACTCTGATCCTCGTCACCGATTACACAAATATTGCGATATTTTTGAGCCAATAAACCAATAATAATATACTGAACTTTATTGGTATCTTGATACTCATCTACGGATATAAATTTAAATTTTTCTTGATATTCTGAAAGTACTTCGGGATGTGTTTGGAATAAAATTGCAGTTTGCAGAAGAATATCATCGAAATCCAAAGCGTTATTTTTTTTCAAAGCGGTTTGATACCTGGGATAAATCTCGGCCACTTTTTCAGAAAAATAATCATGAGCATATTGCCCGTAATCATCAGGTAAAATCATCTGGCTCTTTGCGTTTGAAATATGGCTCAAAACCGCTTTCGGATTAATTTTTTTCGGATCCATCAGCATCTCTTCCATAATTTTTTTAACAATAATTTGTTGATCGGTATCATCATAAATTGCAAAAGAATTTTCATAATCAAGAAGATGCAAATGCTTTCTCAAAATTCTTACACACACTGAGTGAAAAGTTCCCACCGTAGGCAAACTAGGGTCATTCATTTCAGGTGGCCTAATCATCGGAGACTTGTCTTTTCTAAGCAGTTTTACGATCCGATTTTTCATTTCATTCGCTGCCTTATTCGTAAAAGTTACCGCTAAAATATTCCAAGGACTTATGCCTTTTTCTTGAATCAAATAAGCAATTCGATGAGTAAGCGCGCGTGTTTTTCCACTACCAGCTCCGGCTATTACAAGTAAAGGCCCGGTAAAATGTGTTACCGCCTCAAGTTGTTTATCATTCAAATTTTTCAGGAGATCACTCATAATTTTCTTATAGGTAAATAACAATCGGACCTCGATTATATAGTAGAAAGTGGGCTTTTAAAATAGATCTATTTGAAATACTATGAGTACCGTAAAACCTTGAACGACATGAATAAAATAGTAGTATGTTTAGTATCGTTAGCGGCCTTAGTTGCCCTTGTCTGTAATCCTTATGGTTATGAAATGTTTGAATTACCCAAGGTTCATTTTCTAATGATTTTTTCTGGCATTGTCTTATTCGTGGGGTCGTTGGTGGCCATTTTCAACAATAAAACAATAGACGTTAAGTACAACAAATATGTAACTATAACGCTAATTTTATGGATTTTAAGCCTGCTGATCTCAACTATTTTTTCAATATTTCCTCAACTCAGTTTTTGGGGAAGCTATGAGCGGCTACAAGGTTTATATAGTTATTTCTCATATATTATTTTGTTTTTAACATTTCTCCATGTTTTGAGCGACCAGAGGAGTCAGGAGATTTTCATGAAAATAACGATAACAATCGGAATTATTGCTTCTATTCACAGTATTTTACAGCAATTTGGAATAGCCATTTTCGTAGAAGATTCTATGAATACCACAGTACAAAGAAGTTTTGCCACCATGGGTAATCCCAATTTTCTCGCTCAATTTTTGATTTTTCCGCTATGGATGAGTTTATATTTTTTAATAAAAAATAAAAATAAATCAAGAATTCTGTATGGAATGATCATCGTCCTTATTTTGGCAGGAATTTTATTAACTAAAAGTAGAGCTTCAATTTTGGGAATCATTGTGGCTGGGACCGTGTTAATGGTCTTTTTCCTGAAAATAAAAAAAATCTATAAATATATTTTGATATTAGGAATATTTTCAGCTTTTATTTTGTTTGTCATTTTTGTTGCATCCAATATGCAGTCATTGATGGCAAGATTTTACATTTGGCAAGGCACATTAAATATCATAAAAGATCATTGGCTTATAGGCTCTGGACTGGAAACGTTCAAAGCTGTATTTCAAAAAGTTCAACTCAAAGAACTTCTTTCAGTAGAAGAAATGTATTCTATTGCCGATAGAGCTCATAATGGAATATTAGATTTATTTATTACTCAGGGAGTCATAGGAGTTGCCGTATATCTTTCAATTATTGGTGGAGTTTTCTCTAAAGTGATTTATAAGATAAAAGGAGAAAGGATAATAGTATTTACGTTGTCGGCGGCCTTGATGTCATCAATAGTCGCGAATTTATTTAGCTTCTATGTGGCAACGGATTGCTTAATGTTATCAGCTACAGTTGCAATTATTTTAAATAATACCGTTAATTTCAAAACTATTAAGTTAGAGAAAAAACCGTTAATCATATTTGTCGCCGGAATAATTTTTGCTTTATCTGGGATTATGATTTCTTGGGGTTCAAGAGCCATTTATGCTGATACTATTTATTTTAGAGGTTTGACTAAAATTTATCAGGCCAACTTATCTGAAGGAATAATCGATATTTCAAATGCAGTAAATTTAAACCCTCAACAATCTGGGGCAACTTTAACTGTTGTGAGAATATTAGAAATTGTCGGAGAAGAAGATGCAAATCCCTCTCTCTTAAGAAATGCAGATACAATTTTAGAAGAATATGCCAAAATTACAGGAAAAGATTTTCAATATTATTTTGAGAAAGGTGAAATATATACTCTTTTAGCCCAATATGATTTAGCCGAACAGTATTACGGAAAAGCCAATGAGCTTGCGCCTTATCAACCTATAATTATCAGACAATGGGGAATAATGTTATATAAAAAAGGCGACTACAAGGAATCGATTGTGAAACTCGAGAAATTCCTAAATATCATTCCTCCATATTGGCAATGGAAAAACGAAATTGATAAGAAAAGTTACAATGATAAAGAAAAATTCAGACTTTTTTTTAAAGAGAAGCAAGATTTTTGGGGAATATTTATTTATCTCTCTGAAGACTATCAGAAACTAGGAGATCAAACTAAAGCAGAATATTATTCTCAATTTATTGATAACAAAAAAGAGGACACTTTTTAAAGGTCCTCTTCTTTGCGAAAATTTATAGCAGTTTCTAGTTAACTTGAGAGTCAATTAGGTCAAGTTTGTTCTTAACGTCAGACGTCAAGAATACCTGCATTTTTCCAATTTTAGATTGCATAGCGTTAAGCTTAGTCTGCATCTGTAGCTGCATGTTGGCAAAACTGTTCTTAACGTCAGAGGTTAAGAATATTTGCACCTTGCCAAGCTTCTTGTATATGTCACAAGAGGTAACATTACAATTTCCACCTACTGCTGGAGCCATTCCAATTCTTCCTTGAGCCAAAGATCCTGGAGCAAGAGTTACTCCCGCAACCACGACCGCTCCAAGGAGGAAAGCGACCACTAGATGCCACAATTTGTACGTCATAAACATATGTTATTAAATAAATAAGTAAATTATTATCTCTCCACCACTACCTTTGTTCCGATATCTGTAAACTGATACATGAAGTCAGCATCTTCCGGCAAGACTCTGATGCAACCATGGCTTACAGGTCTACCGATATGACTTCTTGCCTCAGTCCAGAAAAGATCACCACCCTTGCGACTCAAGCTAGGTAGAGCATGAATTCCATATCCATCTTTTCTAAACATCATAAATTTTGGCATAACATAGTGAGGAGCTTTCCCTCCAATTCTTACTTCCTGTTTTAAGCTGATCGAAAAACTACCTACAGGAGTAGGTGTTTTTGCAGCACCAGTACTCACTTTAAATTCTCTCACCAAGTTATCACCTAAATAAACATGCATTTCTTGATCAGAAAGATCGACTGTAATTTTCTTTTCCGCTTGAAGATCGACGGCCATCGCAGATCCACTCTCTCCCATAAAAACAAGTCTCTTATTATTATTTGCAGGATCTTCTCCTGTGTCTCCAATCAATGTATCAAATGAAAAACTAGCTCCATCAATCCAAGAGAGTCCTTCAACTACAGGGGTCATAAATTCTCTATATACATCAGAATTAGAACTTGCTTTTGCCCAAAAAGTAAAAGAAGCGACTTCTCCCGGGTCTACTCTTAATTGATCAAGTCCCACTCTATTTGCACCTAGCCAATTATTATCAGCTTCTTTAATTTCAGGAGAATAAAAAGCGCTTTCATGATCACGTTCTTTATCAGTTCCCAAATTTACAAAAGGTCCAGGACAGTGGCTCCCATAAGAAAACCATGGGGTATTGCCATCATTCTTCATGAACACTTTTATTTTAAATTCTTCATCAGTATCTACTTTCAGTTTTTTTCTCACTTCAACCAAAGAAGCTTTATACTCAGCCTTCTCTGGAACGTCATAAGTACAAGCTACTTTAGGCTCTTCTACTATGGTTTGTTTTACAACTTTGACGCCTAAATCAGCTACTGTTTTTTGTAAATCAGCATTCATTACGGAAGCCTCCAGGATTTTGGAGCTCATGAAAAACCCGACCTCTGTCGCAGCAAAAGCTAATAGAACTGTAAGTGCGATAGAACCAAAAATTATTTTTTTACTCATAGTTGTATTTGTTTTTAATTTTGCTAATACAATATTATATAACAAAACTGTTAAAAAATCAAATATCTATTTCATGCAGGTTTCTATTACATGGACTGCTTGTTGAGTTTCTCTGTTTATTATTCCAATAGTGGATTTTCCTTCAGGAAGGTTGGAGGTTCTTACAAGTCTATGTTTTTGCATATCT
>JBAYNL010000048.1:0-8448 GCA_041678805.1 Candidatus Altimarinota bacterium
CAAAAGAATAACTAGTGTAACGGATTCCTCCATAACCATCATAATTTTCTTTGGTATAATTTGAATCAGCGACAATTGTTCTAAGGTCAATTTCATGAATAATTTCTGACCATTTTATTCTCAGTTCTTTAATTTTTTGAATAATACTAAAGTCATTTAAGGCTAGTAAATCAACCAATCTGATTGTGTCATATAGTTCCTGATCGGACAGCTTGCTCAAGTCCACAGTGGTCATGGTTTGCCTTAACGTTGAATTATTGACCAAATTAGCTGCATATAAATAATTTTTATAATCTAACTTAGCAGCAGAATCAGGATTGTTTGCAAATTCAGCCGCTTTCTCCTGCAATTTTCTTACAGATTCAGAAACGAATTGATAATTTGGATCTATGCCTTGAATTAGAGGATCTTCACTGTCTGAGGATTCGATGGTAACCAATGTTGCCCCCAACGGTAAAATAATTTTGGCTTGAGCGGCGAGGAAAGACTCCTGCAACGTAGCTCTTGCATTACTCATAGCTTGTTTTGCTTCATCTTTTTGAATTTGAGAAGCATTAGAACTATTATAAATCTCATAATTTTGCAAATACGAATCAGCTTCATAGCTAAATTCATCCAAATAAGCCTTAGCTTGGAGGTATCTGTAAAAATTAATATTGGATTGAACAGAAATAATTTCTTGGTTTTTAGAGGAAAGCTCTGATGCCAAATTTGGCACATCAAAGCGTTGATTGACGACCTGTAAATAATCGGTCAATTGTAGTGAGAAAAATCCTACAGAGACAACTCCAGCCAATACCAATAGCCCGAAAACTCCCTTCAATAAGAGTAAAAGCATACTTGTAGGGGGAGCTAAGTCTTCAACCAGCGATCTATCTACTTCTGGCGCAACTTCCAGCATGTTTCCATCCTGAATGCCACTATCTGATACCAAATTTTTAATAAAATCCGAATCCTCAGATTTCGGTATGGCAGGAGTGTTATCCAGCGGATTTATCTCCGGTTTATTGTCTTCTGAAATTGTATTTGCCATATTTATTTTTGTTTTTATGTTTTTTATCTATATAGTTTAGCATTTTTTCCCTTTTGGGTAAAGCATAAAAAAGCCCCTCCACCATGATGGGGAGGGGCTTTTTCCTAGATTGTTGTTCTAAAACTATTGCAATTCAACAGTAGCGCCAACCTCTTCTAACTTTTTCTTCATCTCTTCAGCTTGTGCCATATCAACGCCTTCTTTTATTGGCTTTGGTGCAGCATCAACTAGATCTTTTGCTTCTTTCAAGCCAAGACCTGTCAATTCTCTTACTACCTTGATAACAGAGATTTTTTGACCACCAGCAGAAGCAAGAACTACGTTTTTCTTACCACTTCCAGCATCTTCTTCACCTGCAGCAGCGCCACCAGCAGGAGCAGCAGCCATCATCATAGGAGCGGCAGCTGTAACTCCGAATTTCTCTTCAAGAGCCTTTACAAGATTAGCTAACTCAAGAACTGGTAGTTTTTCAACCAAGTCCATGATTGTTTTAGCGTCTTTGCTGAGCTCTACTTTTGTTTCTTCAGACATGTTTATAATTGGTTATAGATTTATATAAATTAAAGCTGTTAAGCTTGTTTTTTAGCGATAGAATCAAGGACACGTACAAATCCTGAAAGAGTTCCATGAAGTACTCCATGAAATCCTTGGATCGGAGCGTTGAAAAGATAAACCAACTTTGCAAGTAGTTCTTCTTTTCCAGGCAGTGTAGCCAATTGCTTTGTTTCAGCAACAGAAAGCACTTTCCCATCAAGTAAAGCGCCTCTTAATTTTAGCGCCTTCATCTTTTTACTAAACTCAAAAATCAATTTTGCTCCACTAACCTCATCTTCCATGCAGCAAGCTACGGCAACTGGTCCTTCCAAAACGTCATTTGGAATATCATTGTACCCAATTTCTTTAGCAGCTAACTTAATAAGAGTTTTCTTTGCTACTTGGTAGCTTATGCCCTTTTCTCGGAGTCCAACACGAAGTTTTTTTACTTCTTTTACAGGCATTCCTTGAAAATCAGCAAAAACGATAGATTTTGCGCTCTTCATCTCGTTTACTAGCGCATCTAGAATTTCTTTCTTTTGACCTTTTGTTAACGGCATAGTGTATAGATTAAAAAAATCTCGATTCTGTGTATAGAACTCGAGATAAAAGATTGTGTCATTCCCTGCTTGATCGGGAATCCAATGTTTCGTCTCGGCAGGACTTAGTCTGTGTTGCCACAAATGCCTACTGTCTATGACGGGGACATTCTAGCGTGATTAGGCCTATTGTCAAATGATTTTTGTAATAAAAAATTAAATTTCAAATTTGTCATTTTCGCATTAGCATAAATCTGCTATTTTACTGTTGCAAATTAACCTCAATCCTATGGATTTACTAAAAGACTTAAAATCTTTTCTCAAGAAGGCCGAAAAACCGCTTGTAGTCATCCTCGGCCCGACGGCATCTGGCAAAACAGCTCTTTCTATCGAAGTTGCAAAAGCTTTAAATGGTGAAATTATTTCCACCGATTCTCGTCAAATTTATAAAGAAATGGAGATTAGTACGGATATGATTTTACCTGAAAAGCAAGAAGGAGTTCCTCATCATCTTTTAGGAATAACAGCACCTAGTAAGACCGTTACTCTTGCTGAATATAAAGAAATGGCTCTTGAGGCTATCAAGGGAATTCATCGTAGAAAAAAAGTTCCCGTTTTAGTAGGAGGAACTGGTTTATACATTAGTGCAATCATTGAAAATTATGATGTTCCAAAGATAAAACCAAACAACAGACTTCGCACGAAATTACAGGAAGAAGCTAAAACAAAAGGAGTGGAAGCTGTTTATGAAAGATTGGTTAAACTCGATCCTAAAGCGGCTAAAAAAATTCATCCAAATAATTTACGTTATGTAATTCGTGCTATCGAAATCAATATGGCCAGCGGAGAAAATAAACATGATAAAAAGACTGAGTCTGTTTATGATGTTTTTATGGTTGGAATTGATTGGCCACGCGAAAAATTATATGAAAGAATCAATAGACGTGTTGATTTGCAATTCGAAAGAGGGCTTATTGATGAAGTAAAAGCTTTGTTGAAAAAGGGATATAAAGAAGAACTCCCTGCAATGACCTCTCTTGGAGTAAAAGAAATTATTCCACACGTTAAGAATAAACATAAGATGTCTTTTCCTGAAACAGTTGAAACGTTGAAACGTAACATTAGACACTATGCTAAAAGACAAATGACTTGGTTCCGAAAATACAAAGATGTCCATTGGCTAACTCCAAAAGAATTATTTGAAATGGCAAAAGCCGAAATAAAGGAAATAAAAGGGAAAGTTGAGCCAGTAGCGGTAAAGGCTGAAAAAGTAGTCGTGAAAGAAATTAAAAAAGCGGTTAAGCAAGCCAAGAAAGTGATCAAGGCTCCAGCAAAGAAAGTTGCGAAAAAGGTTGTCAAAAAAGTGGCTAAGAAGGTTGCCGCAAAAAAATCACCAAAGAAAGTAGCTAAAAAAATAGCTAAGAAAGTTGCCAAGAAAATTGTTAAAAAACCAGCCAAGAAAACCACAAAAAAGGCTGTCAAAAAAGTTGCCAAGAAAATGGCAAAAAAAGTTGCTAAGAAAACAGCAAAAAAGCCAACTAAGAAACCAGTCAAGAAATCATCAAAAAAGAGATAATTATGGCAAAAAAGACATTCACGGATTTGTGCTTATTAGCGGCAAAACTGCGCTCAAAAACAGGTTGTCCATGGGACCGAAAACAGACTATCGATAGCATGCTGAAATGTATCGAAGATGAAGTTGACGAAGTTCGCCAAGCTATCGAAAATGGCGATCATGAAAATTTACGAGAAGAACTCGGTGATGTTCTTTTCCAGGTCGTTATGATTTCCCAAATTGCCAAGGAAAGCGGTTACTTCAAAATAGATGACGTGATCAAAGATATCGATAAAAAAATCCGCTCAAGACATACTTGGGTTTTTGGCAAAGACAAGGCCCGCACTCCAGAAGAAGCCCTCGAAATGTGGCGCCTTAATAAGGAAAAGGAAAAAGCTGCGAAGGCAAAAAAGTAAATACGCTTGATCTAAATATATGTCTTTCTTAGGGAAAAAATGGAACATTAAAAATACGTCACAGGACAAAGGTCCTTTAGCGAAAATTCTTGATAATAGGGGAGTTGACGATATAGATGAAGGATTAACTCTTCATGATCCCTTTTTGCTTGAAAACATGGTTCAAGCCGTCGCCAGAGTGAAAGAGGCGATCGCAAAACAAGAACGTATTATTGTTTTCGGAGATTATGACGTGGATGGGATTAGCGGCGCCACAATCATGATCACTACTCTCAAAAAACTGGGAGCAAATGTTTCTTATCGTCTTCCACATCGTGTAAATGATGGATATGGTTTGTCAGAAAAATTCATTTATGAATTTATCGAAAAGGATATCGACTTGGTAATTACTGTTGATTGTGGAATTTCTTGTCGCAAAGAAGTAAAAAAAGCTCGTGAAAATAATGTTGATATTATTATTACCGATCACCACACTATCCCAGAAATTTTACCGGAAGAAGCAGTCGCAATTCTTCATCCACGTTTAAAAGATTCCAGGTATCCTTTTAGTGAGCTTACAGGAGCTGGAGTTGCTTTGAAATTTGCGCAGGCATTACGCACGACATTGACTCCTGAAAATTTTAACGAAGAAGATCTCGAAGAATTAATAACACTGGCCTCACTTGGGACAGTGGCAGATTTAGGCGTATTAAGGGGAGAAAATCGTTTAATTGTAAAAAAAGGATTAGAAAATTTACTCACCACCAAATCCAGTGGATTAAAAAAAATCATTGAATTATCTGGAATAAAAGAACAGGGTTTAGACGCTTACAGTATAGGTTTCAAGATTGCACCACGCATTAATGCTGCTGGAAGAATAGACGATCCTTATGTCGCCTTAAGTCTTTTATTGCAAGAAGAAGAGAGCGAAAAAGTCCATTTATTAGGGCAAAAATTAGAAGATTTAAATATTGAGAGACAACTTAGAACGGAAAAAGCCTTACAAGAAGCTGAGCAATATTTTGTTGATCAGAAAGAACTTCCTTATATTTTTATAGCTGATAATAAAGACTGGCATGTTGGAATTCTTGGGCTTATTGCTGCGAAATTAGTTGAAAAATACAATCGTCCAGCCATTATCATGCAAGACCTTGGGGAAACCCTAGTGGCTTCGGCTAGAAGTCCTAAATTCTTTCATCTCACGGATGCACTAAGTCAATTCAGTGATTATTTCGTTAGTTTTGGAGGGCATGCTCAAGCCGCTGGATTCAATATTAAAAAAGAAAATTTGGCTAAGTTTAAGGAACAATTTCAAGAATACACCGCAAAAACTTTGAAAAATATTGAACTGACTCCTGTTTTGGAAATTGATTGCGAACTTGGAGAAGGAGATATTTCTTTTGAATTACTTGAGGAATTAAAATATTTGGAACCTTTTGGCATCGGAAATGAGAAGCCCATATTTATTCTAAAAAATATCGAACCATTTTTTGTGGGACAAGTTGGTCGTGAAAAAAATCACCTCAAATTCGTTGTAAAATCACAGGACAAAGAAGTTCAAGCTATTGGCTTTCACATGGGACAATTTGCAGATGAACTACGCCAATATAAAAAAATAGACATGGTCTGTAATTTAGAAAAGAATATTTGGAATAATCGTGAATATCTCCAGTGTCGAACAATCGATATTCGAGAGAGCGAATAATTTCCCTAGAAAAAAAATCTGTAATTGATATACTTACATCCTTTTTGGCATATATCACCACCTTGACATAACTGCTAAAATATTCTAGAATATACAGAAAGCACGAAATAAAATTTCTAGGGCAAAATGATAAATTCAACTCAAAAACAGGTTATAGATCTAATCAAGAGAAGTAAAAAAATTCTTGTATTGCCATCTGCGCCACCGGACGGAGATAGTCTCGGTAGTGCAATTGCACTATATATGTCCCTAAGAAAATTAGGGAAAGAAGTTACGGTTATTTGTAGTGATCCTATTCCGGAAGTACTTCAATTTTTGCCTAATATTAAAGCTATCGGGAATAAGGTCGTTAGTTCGACTGATTTCATTATTACGATCGATTTAAAAAATGCCAAAGTTGATAAGATCAATAGTGCTATCGAAAATAATAAAGTAAATATTATTATCACTCCTAAAGAAGGTCGCTTTTCAGAAAGCGATGTCACTTTTAATAGGGGAGAAGTTGAATATGATTTAGTCATCACTGTAGACTGCGCAGAACTAAAACAACTTCGTGGATTTTACGAACAAAATGTTGAATTATTCCACCAAGTTCCGGTTGTAAATATCGATCATCATATTTCTAATGTGCATTTTGGAAGAGTGAATAATGTCGACATTATGGCTTCTTCTACGACAGAATTACTTGTACCATTATTAGAGGAATTGGCCAATGAAGAGAAAATAGATTTGATCGATGAAGATACGGCAACCTTACTTCTTACCGGAATAATTACCGACACAGGGAGTTTTCAGAATGCTAATACTACTCCAAAAGCATTTGATGTTGCGGCCCAATTAGTTTCGTATGGAGCTCGTCAGCAAGAAATTATTCAGCACATTTATAAGACAAAACAATTAAGCCAATTAAAACTTTGGGGACGTGTACTTTCAAAGATTCAAGTGGATGAAACTTATCGCACGGTTTGGTCAGTTGTTAGCCAACAAGATTTTAAAGACACAGGCAGTACAGAAGATGAAACAGGCGATATTATTGATGAATTGATGACAAATGCTCCAGGTGCCGAAGTAATTATTTTAATGAAAGAAAAGCAGGATGGAACAGTTTCAGTAAGTGTCAGAACTACTTCGCCATCTGTTGATGCTGCGAAAATCGCAGAAACATTTGGAGGTGGAGGACATACTCAAGCAGCCGGATTTAGAATTAACGATAGAGGTCTTAGAGACGCCGAATATGATGTAATTAATTCAGTTAAAAAATATCAGACTGAAAGATTAGGATTAACTTCACTTGCTCAAAAACAGGTTGTTGATCAAACAATTTATGGAACCCCGCAATTTGAAATTACAGCACCAAAAGTAGAACAACCAAAACAACCTCAGCCTCAAGTTCCCACACAACCTCAAGTTTCAGTTCAACCACAGAATCAAACTCCAGTCCCAGAACAAACTCAGCCTCAATCACAGGGACTAGCTCAACCTCAGGTCTCAGTCCAGCCACAATCTCCAGTTCAAACGCCCCAATCAGAAGTTCCTCAATTCCCTAATCCACAAATGAAAAGAAGACGTAAAAAAAGACCTGTTTCTACAGATTTGAACTTAAAGCCTCAAACGACAACCGAAAACCCAAAGCCAATAGCTTCAACAAGCTCCGCATCTACACAAACAACCCCAACTCCAGGGATAATCTATAGATTCGAGGACTAAAAAATACTCTAGAGATTCTAAATCTGATCCAAGATTTCTTCGGCGATATCGCAATTTGTATATACCGTTGAAACATCATCGTCTTCTTCCAGTGCATCAATAAACTTCAAAACTTTCTGAGCATCCTCCAGTTTATCCACATTCATCCAGTTCTTTGGCTGATGAGTTAACTCTGCATTTGAAATTTTAAATCCAGCCTTTTCCAAAGACTCTCTCACATTCATTAAAGAAGTATCTGAAGTTGTAACGATAAATTCTTCTCCGTTTTTTTCTAAATCCTCAGCCCCGGATTCAATAATCATTAACTCCGATTCTTCTTCACTTTTGCCATTAATTGTTACGCAGATTTTACCTTTTCTCTGAAACATCCAAGCAATACTTGATGTCTCTGCGTGATTGCCGCCATTTTTTGAAACAATAGTCTTAATACTGGCAACTGCGCGATTTTTATTATCAGTAATACTTTGAATCAAAATAGCTACTCCACAAGGGCCAAAAGCTCCATACATTATTTCTTCAAATTTCGCACCATCCTTACCTTCTCCACTACCTTTCTGAACAGCTTTTTCAATATTAGCATTTGGAACATTGTCGGCTTTTGCATTGATAATAGCCATTCGTAAAGAAGGATTCATAGAAGGATCTCCACCACCTTCACTTGCTGCAATGGTTATCAGTTTAGCATGTCTTGTAAAAATTTTACCTCTTTTCACATCAGCTGCACCTTTTTTAACTTTAATATTATGCCACTTTGAATGACCTGACATATGAATGATTGTTAAAACATCTTAACGCGCATACTTTTTTACAGCAGAAGCCACTACTTTTGCAATATTTTTATCAAAAACTCCTGGAATAATATGATCTGGATCGGGTTTTTTTACTAGCTTTGCAATTGATATTGCTGCCGCGATTTTCATTTCATCGCTAATTTTGCTGGAACGAGCCTCAAGTGCCCCTTTAAATATTCCAGGAAATAC
>JBAYNL010000049.1:0-8373 GCA_041678805.1 Candidatus Altimarinota bacterium
AAGTGGGGTTTGATGGCTTGTTGATTGCTTAAAAATGGAGTAAATTATCTTTGTAAATAAAAGAAATTATGAATTATTATTGTAAATATATTGATGAAACTCTTCGAGAGAAGTGGGAGGAGGTGGTGAAGAGGAATAGAGCAGCTGGTTTTCATCAGTCCTTTGAGTGGGCGAAATTTAAAAATCAGGAGGGTTGGGATACTTATAAGATTGGAATTTTTGCTAAAAATACGAATGAGCTGGTTGGGGGAACAATTATGATGCAATTTTCTTTTTCGAATGGGACGGATTTTTTATATATTCCGGAGGGGCCGGTGGTAAATTATGAAAATGAAAAAGAAATGATGGAGCAATGGAAAGTTCTTGAGATTGCTCTTTTTGAAATAATTAATGTTTCTCATAAAAGTCAGACTACTCATTTGAGAATTGAGCCTAGGATAGCGCAGAGGCCTCTTATTATTGATGAAAGATTTGTGAAAGCTCCCCTGAATTTACAGCCAAAGTATACGCAAGTAGTGGCTCTTTCTGGAGACGAGGAGTCTATTTTAGTTCAGATGAAACCGAAGGGGAGATATAATGTGAGATTAGCCGAGAAGAAGGGAGTTCATGTTGCTTGTGAAGAGATTGGAAAGGAGAGTATTAAGGCTTTTTTTGAAATATATGATCAAACTTTTTCTCGTAAAAAATTGGAGAAAAAAGATTTGCCGTTTTTTGAAAATTTAATAGGGGAGTGTAAGTCGATAGGGAAGTTATATTTTGCAGAATATGAAGGGAAAAAATTGGCGACGGAATTTGTGATTTATTACGGAGATAGGGTAACTTATTTATATGGAGCTTCTTTGGATTGCGAAAGAGAAGTGATGGCTCCGTATTTGATGCATTGGGAGGTAATGAAGGAGGCTAAGAAGAAGGGGATGAAGGAATATGATTTGTGGGGGATTGCTACTCCGGGAGAAGAAGGGCATGAGTGGAAAGGAATAACTGATTTTAAAAAGAAATTTGGGGGAAAAGAAGTCTCTTTGATTGGAGCTTATGATCTTGTTATACAAAAAGACCTCTATGAGGCCTTTTTGTATAAACATGAATTGTAAGTGCTCTTATTTTGCGGTGTTCGCTTTTACGTCTTTAACTGATTTTCCGTCTACATAGACTGTAGCGTTAGATTTGCTATCTTGATAGGCTTTGCAGTCGTTGTAAGTTTTAACGTCTTTGTAATTTGTGCAAGTTTGAGTTGGATAAGTCTTTGTAGCTTTGGAGTCAGCATAAGCTTTTACGTCCTTGATTGATTTGCTGTCTACGAAGACAGTAGAGTTAGCTTTATTGTCTTGATAGGCTTTGCAGTCTTGATAAGTCTTTGAGTCTTTGTAGGTTGTGCAAGTTTTAGCTGGATAAGTTTTTGTAGATTTAGAGTCTGAATAAGATTTGACATCCTTGATCGATTTTCCATCTACATAGACGGTGGCATTTGTTTTGCTGTCGGCATAAGCTTTGCCATCATCTTTGTAAGTTTTTTCACTTTTGTAAGCGAAAACAGTTCCTCCGGTAAGGAGGGAAGAAGCTACGGAGATGATTCCAGTAAAAGCAGATATTATTTTTTTATTCATATCGATAGTTGTTAATTAAAACAGGGACTTATGATACCACGTTTTAGTTGTCTTGTAACATCTTAATCTCGATTTCAACACCGGCTGGGAGGTTTAGGCTGGAGAGAGATTCAATAGTTTTTGGTGTTGTTTCGCGAATGTCGATTAATCTGGCGTGAGTACGGATTTCGAACTGTTCACGAGCATCTTTGTGAACGAAAGTAGATTTGTTTACGGTAAATTTCTCGACTTTTGTTGGTAGAGGAATTGGTCCTGCAACCATTGCTCCTGTGCGTTCAGCGGTTTCAATGATTAATTTTGAAGATTCATCGATAACTTTGTTGTCGAATGATTTGATCTTGATGCGAATTTTTTGCTTGTTGACGGCCATTTTTAAGTGGTTATGAATTTATTTAATTTGGTAAAATTACCGAGTTGATGGGCTCGGGCTTGTGTTGATAAGCCGTAATGGAAGTGTAAAGTCCGAGCTGTCCTGCATCCTTAGATTCCCGATTGGTCGGGAGTGACGTTTGGAGCGGGTGATTTCCTAAAAACAGGAAAACAAATTTTGTGCGATATTTATAAAGGTTTGAGAGATTAAAGTCAAGGGACATGTTGGAAATATTGACATGAGTAATTGTTAGTGGTTGAATGTTGCTCCTTTATATAATTAACTTTAAAAATATGGAACAAGGTGTAGATGCGGAGAGTTTAAGGGAAAAACCTTTTGACACTTCTTTAAAGGCAGCTGGAAGGGCTATCCTTAAAAATATGGAAGGTGTAGATGTGGAGAGTTTAGGGGCTAGTGACGTTTTGAAGTCTTCTTATTTGGAGGGAATGGAGCCTAGTAGATATATTGATGCTCGTGCGGAGAGTTTGAGGGAAGAACCTTTTGACACTTCTTTAAAGGCAGTTGGAAGGGCTATCCTTGATACTCTCGCTGCTCAAGATTCAGTGAGGGAGTTTGTTGATCGTTTGGTTGATGCTATTCGAGTCCAGTCTGGGGTTGAGTCTGTTGTCAATTGTACGAGGGTAGGGGATCATCTTAATCATTGGGCTTCTGATATAGGTATATTTTTAGAGGCTGGTAGTGATGAGGATCTTCTTGCTGTTCAAAAATTTTTACACGAAAAAAAAGGTATTGATGTTTTTTTACATGCTTCTAGTGATGCTGGTTCAAATGGGTTTTGTTCGATGACTGTTAAATTTGATGATGCTGGAGAAATATTCGAGAGAATATGTGGATCTGTTCCTGCTGCTGATGTTGGGATTAGGGGAAGTGAACAATCTGGAGCTGTTGGTAGTGCGGAAAGTGAAGGTGTTAAGGGGGTTGCAAATGAGGTTAAAGATGCAGCTGCCGAAGTTATAGGATCTTAATGATATATTGAAGCTCAGAAAAATTTATTGAAAGTCTGTGAGGTGGATTAAATCTGTATATGTCAAAAAAAGAGCCCCGCGTTAGCGGGGCTCTTTTTGGTAAGCCTTATTTAATTCTCTTACTATGTGATGATCTTTGCTACTACTCCTGAACCAACTGTTCTGCCACCTTCACGGATAGCAAATCTAGTTCCTTGTTCTAGAGCGATAGGACATCCAAGTGTAATAATCATCTTAATGTTGTCGCCAGGCATAACCATTTCTACATCTGCTGGTAATTCTACAGCACCAGTAACATCAGTTGTTCTGATATAGAATTGTGGTTTGTAACCCTTGAAGAATGGAGTATGTCTTCCACCTTCATCTTTTGTTAAGACGTAAACCTCAGATTCAAATTTTGTATGAGGAGTGATTGATCCTGGTTTTGCCATAACTTGTCCTCTTTCAATTTCTTCTCTTTCAATACCTCTTAAAAGTAGACCTACGTTATCACCAGCTTGTCCTTGATCAAGAGTCTTGCGGAACATTTCAACACCAGTAACAACAACTTTTCTTGTGTCGTGAATACCAATTAATTCAACTTCTTCATTGATTTTAACAACACCTTGTTCAATTTTACCTGTAGCAACTGTACCTCTACCCTTGATAGAGAATACATCTTCAATAGGCATCAAGAATGGTTTGTCTAGATCACGTTTTGGATTTGGAATGTATGTGTCTAGAGCATTCAATAATTCTATGATTGGTTTTGCTGCTTCTGGATCCTCTGGATGTTCCATAGCTTTTAAAGCAGAACCCTTGATGATTGGAGTAGTGTCTCCAGGGTATTCATATTTATTTAACAATTCCTTGATTTCCATTTCTGACAATTCAGCGATCTCAGGATCAGCGATATCCATTTTGTTCATGAAAACAACAATGTATGGAACGTTTACCTGTCTTGCCAACAAGATATGTTCTCTTGTTTGTGGCATTGGACCATCTGCGGCAGAAACTACTAGGATTGCTCCATCCATTTGAGCGGCTCCAGTAATCATGTTTTTAACGTAGTCAGCATGTCCAGGACAATCTACGTGAGCGTAGTGTCTTGTTGCTGTTTCATACTCCTGGTGAGAAGTAGCGATTGTAATACCGCGTTCTTTCTCTTCTGGAGCATTGTCAATTTGATCGAAAGCAATGGCTTTGTTATTGCCTCCGAAATGCTTTGATGCCACCATTGTAATAGCAGCTGTAAGCGTAGTTTTACCATGGTCTACGTGACCGATTGTACCTACGTTTACGTGAGTCTTACTTCTATCGAATACACCTTCAGCCATATTGGATTTTTTTAAGAATTATTAGGTTTGGTATATATAAAGCTTGAATTTAGCGCGGGAATCGTATAGTAATTTTGACTTTTATGCAAGCAAATTTTAGTGCTCTATTTTTGCTTTTTTGAAATAATTTCTTCAGTCACATTGCCTGGCGCCTTAAAGTAATGTCCGAATTCCATAGTGTAGTTTCCACGACCTTGTGTCATAGAACGTAGGTCTGTTGCGTAACCAAACATTTCTGCCAATGGAACTTCAGCTTTAATAAACTTAATAAGTCCTCTGTCTCCAGTTTCCACAATTTGTCCACGACGTGAGCTGATATTTCCCATAACATCTCCAAAATAATTATCTGGAACTGTAACTTCTACTTTCATGATAGGTTCTAGAATTACAGGGGAAGCGGCTTTTGTAGCATTTTGGAAACAAATAGAACCAGCAATTTTGAAGGCCATTTCTGATGAGTCAACATCATGGTAACTTCCATCATATAGTTCAACTTTGACATCAACAACTGGATATCCAGCTTGGATACCACGAGTCATCGCTTCTTGTACACCCTTATCAACTGCAGGAATAAATTCTCTTGGAATCTTTCCTCCAACGATAGAGTTTACGAATTCGTAACCCTTTCCAGGTTCTTGTGGAGAAACTTTCATAAGTACGTGACCATATTGACCTTTTCCACCTGATTGCTTTGCGTATTTTTCTTCCATTTTCACTTCTTTCGTAATGGTTTCTCTATATGCTACTTGTGGTGCTCCAATGTTTGCTTCAACTTTAAACTCTCTTCTCATTCTATCTACGATGATATCCAAATGAAGTTCACCCATTCCACGGATGATGGTTTGGCTTGTTTCTTCATCTGTATGAACTTTGAAGGTAGGATCTTCCTGAGCAAGTTTTTGAAGAGCAAAACCCATTTTTTCTTGATCGGCCTTTGTCTTTGGTTCTACAGCGATACTGATAACAGGTTCTGGGAAGGTAATTGATTCAAGAAGAATTGGATGGTCGATGTCACAAAGAGTGTGACCTGTCCAAGTTTTCTTAAGTCCTACTACGGCTGCGATATCTCCAGCAGAGATTGATTTAATTTCTTGTCTAGTGTTGGCATGCATTTGAATCAAACGACCAACTCTTTCTCTTTCTCCAGATGATGTGTTTTGAACATAACTTCCAGAATCAAGTCTTCCTGAATAAACACGAACATAAGTTAAGGTTCCAACGAATGGATCTGTTGCAACTTTGAAAGCAAGAGCGGAGAAAGGAGCACTTTCCTCTAAAGCTCTTTCTAGAGGTTCTCCAGTTTTTGGATGAGTTCCTTTTACGGCTGTAATGTCATGTGGAGATGGAAGGTAGTAACAAACTGCATCCAATACTAATTGAACTCCAATGTTTTGAAGAGCAGTCCCACATAATACAGGGAAGATTTTAACGGCAATCGTTGCTCTTCGGATAGCGTCTTTTAATTCTTGAACTCCAATAGTCTCTTCTCCTTCGCTGATAAACTTTTCCATAAGAATATCATCGTTTTCAGCTACTTTTTCGATCATTTTTGATCTCCATTCTTTCACTTTTTCTAGCATGTCTTCTGGGATTGCAACTTCTTTTTGCTCTTCTCCATTTTTTCCTTCATAGACGTATGCTTTTTGTTCGATAAGATCGATTACTGATTTAAATTCATTCTCGATTCCAACAGGTAATTGAATAGCAACGGCATTTGGATTTAATCTTTTCCAAATACTATCAATACTCATATAAAAATCTCCACCCATCTTGTCCAATTTATTGATGAAAGCAAGACGTGGAACATCATATTTATCAGCTTGTCTCCAAACTGTTTCTGATTGTGGTTCTACACCCATGGCTCCATCGAAAAGAACGACACCTCCATCAAGTACACGAAGAGAACGTTCTACTTCTACAGTGAAGTCAACGTGTCCAGGAGTATCAATGATATTGAAACGATATTCTTGGTGGTTTGGTGTTTTCCAGAAACAAGTTGTAGCGGCTGCTGTAATTGTAATACCTCTCTCTTGTTCTTGTTCCATCCAGTCCATGGTGGCTGCTCCTTCGTGAACTTCTCCGATTTTGTGTGTTTTTCCTGTGTAGAAAAGAACACGTTCTGTAGTGGTGGTTTTTCCCGCATCAATATGGGCAATAATACCAATATTACGGAGATAAGTAAGGTCGTCGGCCATGGTTTTTTTAGTTATATTTAAAGTTATTGCGTTATGTAAAAAACGCTAGCGTATTATAAGGTGGGTTTGGTAAAAGTCAATGAGTTTTGAAATTGGGAATGGCTTTGGATTAGTGGATTAGGAAGTGGAGGGGGATAGTCTTTTTTCGAATTGGTAAAAAAGTAAAATTATTTTACTTTTTTACATTTAGCGATTTTAAATACTGCGGGTCCTGCCGGTCAGGATTGTAGGTTTTGCTTAAGAACTCGTTTATGTTTTAATGTTGAAAACATGCGCTTTTTGTTCTACGCAAAACTACAACTGCGGCCTGTCACTCGCTTGGATCCCTGTTTTCACGGGAATGACTACTTAGTACTTGGCCAAATGGGCAAAGGCCTTATTAGCTTGTGCCATACGATGGGTGTCTTCCTTTTTCTTGATAGCTACACCTTGATTATTTGCAGCATCAATTAATTCCTGAGCTAGTTTGTCCGCCATGTTTGTGCCTTTTTTCCCTCTGGCTCCACCAATAATCCAGCGGCAACCAAGAGCAAGGGCTCTTCCAGGTGGAACTTCTCTAGGAATTTGATAAACACCTCCACCAATTCTTTTTGGGCGTACTTCCATTTCAGGTCTAGCATTATCAATTGCTGATTTAAAGACTTTTTCAGGATCTCCGGCAACTTTTTTGCTAATTATTTTTAACGTGTCAGTGAAAATTTTTCTAGCGGTGCTTTTTTTACCGTCGAGCATGATGTAGTTGATGAATTTCTCCTGTAGAGGAGAGGATTCTTCTGGGATGTATGGTTTGATGTTCATAAGTACTTAAATATTATTTAGATTCTTTTTTAGCACCGTATCTAGAGCGACTTTTTTGACGTTTTTGTACGCCCTGTGTGTCCAACATGCCACGTACGATATGGTAACGCACACCGGGTAGATCTTTAACTCTTCCTCCACGGATAATTACGACGGAGTGCTCTTGAAGATTGTGTCCTTCTCCAGGGATGTAAGCGTTAACTTCCATTCCGTTAGTTAGCTTAACTCTGGCGATTTTTCGAAGAGCTGAGTTAGGTTTCTTTGGTGTCATCGTGGTTACTTTCGTGCAAACACCTCTCTTAAATGGGCAAGCGACGGTGACGGCTTTAGTTTTCAAATGATTGAACATTGATTGTAAAGCTGGTGATTTACTCTTTCTGACAGCCTTTTTGCGTGGGTGTTTGATGAGTTGATTGATTGTTGGCATATTGGTATGATCTTTGATTTAAATTTTTTGCTTGGCTAATCTATATTAAGTTTTTTTTAAATGCAAGCGAATTCTATATGGCAGGGGTCAAGAATCTCTTTTGTTGCTCAGTCAATTCTACTTCAACAGGCTTTTTAATTAGATCTTTTTTGCTTTCTTTTGCTGGCTTCATCTCTTTAGCATAACGCTTTCTAAAGATTTCTCCTGCTGGGATTAATTTACCGATAATAACATTTTCTTTTAATCCATCTAGAATGTCGATTTTGTTTGTGGTTGAGGCTTCAACGAGTACTCTGATTGTTTCCTGGAACGAAGCGGCTGACAACCAACTATCTGTATAAAGAGCTACTCTTGTAAGACCAAGAAGTAGTCTTTCTCCACGAGCTTCTCTCTTTTTCTTTGTGCTGAGTTTGTTGTTAATATTTGTGAATTTAATAACGTCAACGATTTCTCCAGGGAGTAATTCGCTATCGCCGTTATCAGTAATTCTGACTTTTGAAAGCATTTGTCTTGCAATGATTTCCATGTGTTTATCATTGATACTTTGACCTTGTGAAGCGTAAATGCTTTGTACTTCATTAACGATGTATTTTTGAACAGTATAAGTGTCTGTTAATTCCATCAAAAGTCTTAAGTCTAGATGTCCATCTGTTAACGGTTGTCCTTTTCTGACCATG
>JBAYNL010000050.1:0-8292 GCA_041678805.1 Candidatus Altimarinota bacterium
CCAGAAGAATTCAAAACATTGATGAAAAACATCCAACCAATTGTAGAAGCTGTCGGCAAACATTTTTAAGAAAGTATTAACAAATTTGCAATGTCGGAAATCAAAGTAAATTTAAAATCAGAACTTGATAATTCGTACAAAATTATCATCGAAAATGGCATAACTCAATCAATTCCAAAACATTTGGAAAAGATGAAATTAGGTAATAAATACGCCATAATCACCGACTCAAAAGTCGCCAAATTGTACGGATTTTCATTCGCAAAATTTCTTAGAAATAACAAGATCACTTGTGAAATATTTTCCTTTCCAGAAGGAGAGAGATCTAAAAATTTAAAAACAATTGAAGATTTAGCTTCTCAAATGATCGAAAAAGGATTCGACCGAAAAGATGCAATCATAGCATTAGGAGGCGGCGTCGCAGGCGACGCCGCCGGCTTTCTTTCTGGGATTTATATGCGTGGAATTCCCTACATCCAAATCCCAACTACACTCCTAGCAATGGTTGATTCCAGCGTAGGAGGAAAAACCGGAGTAGATCTTTCTGAAGGAAAAAATTTAATCGGAGTTTTCAATCAACCAAAAACTGTCTTCATCGATACTCACTACCTAAAAACTTTACCAAAAACTCAAATCCGAAACGGCTTAGCTGAAATCATTAAATACGGAATAATAAAAGACGAAAAATTATTCACACTCATCGAGAAGAATTTACCAAAAATTCTCTCCCTTGAGCCAAAAATAATGAACAAAATTATTGAACAATCCATAGCGATAAAAGTAAAAATTGTCGAAAAAGACGAAAAAGAAAACGGAGAAAGAATGCTTCTAAATTATGGACACACCTACGGACATATCATCGAAAAATTATCAGGCTACAAATTATTACACGGCTACGCCATTTCAATCGGCATGGTTTTAGCGAATAAATTAGCCATTGAGAAAAAATTATTAGACAAAAAATCGGCAGAACGCATAAGAAATTTGTTAATAAAAACAGAACTTCCTATCGCCACCATGAAAATCCCAACGCTTAAAGAACTCGGATCCGATAAGAAAAAACATGGAGATATCATTCACTTCGTTCTTCCCACAAAAATTGGGAAAGCAATAATTCACCAAGAAAAATGTCTATAAAGCCAATTCAAATCCAAGTCCCCGGATCTAAAAGTATTACCAATCGAATTTTACTTTTATCTTCTTTTGCAGAAAGAAAAATTGTTATAAAAAATATCGGCCACTGCGACGACACTAATTACATGATGGCTGGCTTAAAAAAATTAAAGACCAGATCTTTTCAAGACAAACCCGCTCACCTCTTTACCGGCAACGCTGGCACCGCAACCAGATTTCTCACAGCCCTTTCAACCTTAATGGAAAGAACTATCACCATCGACGGAGACAAACGTATGCGTGAAAGACCAATTTCAGAATTAACAAATGCGTTAAACAATCTTGGAGCAAAAATAACATCTAAAAATGGATTTCTCCCAATCACCATTCATCCTCAAAAACTTCGAGGAGGAAAAATTAAATTAAAAGGAAATATCAGCAGCCAGTATTTGTCAGCACTCCTCATGACAACACCTTTTGCTACTGAAAATACAACCATAGAAATTGAACACAAACTTTGTTCGATTCCATATGTAGAAATGACACTAGAACTCTTAAAACAACTAGGAATCAAGATCGTGAACAAGAATTTTGAACAATTCGAAATCACTGGAAACCAAAGAATAATCTCCCCTAGAATTTTGACGATAGAAAGCGATGCATCTTCCGCTTCCTACCTTGGAGCTTATGCTGCTCTACATCCAAATACCCCTATCTTACTAGGAAACATCCGCCAAAAGTCTCTCCAAGGAGATATTAAATTTTTAGATTATCTCAAAAAAATGGGATGTGAAGTAACTTCCCAAAACACCGGAACCAAAATTCAAGGCCCAAAAACATTAACTTCACTAGGAGAAATTGACATGAACAAAACTCCAGACCTGGTCATGACTTTCGCGATTCTTGCAATGTTCGTCGAAAATCCTACAAAAATAACTAATATCGGGAATTTACGCATAAAAGAAACCGATCGCATTCAAGCCTTAAAAAATGAAATCTCCAAACTCGGAATAGAAGTTAAAACCGGCGAAGATTTTATTGAAATCCACGGAAATCCAAAACTCCTAATCCCCAACCTAAAACCCAAAACCCAGCCAAAATCCCCTCTCTCAATCGAAACTTACAACGATCATCGAATCGCCATGAGCTTCGCCATCACGCAAGACCTTTTACCCTTCCTTAAAATAAAAAATCGGAATTGTGTATCAAAAAGTTATACAAGATTCTGGAACGATTTAAAGAAACTACAAGCCCATGGAAAAAGAAAATAACGACATCTTAAGAATATCTATCTTCAATGCTTTTACGAAAGGCCTTCTCAATGCCATCGTTTTTTTTCTAGGAATATATTTGAAAAAAATAGGATTCTCAGGAACAGAAATCGGCATCATCTTCATGATCTACTCATTCACAGGACTCTTCTCAATTTTGCCATCAGGTTTCAGCAACGACATTTTCAAATCGAAACACATGGTCACAATTGCCCTATTACTACTAGCAATTCAATATTTAGGCATCGCTAATTTTACGACCTTCCCAATAATTTTAATTTTCTTTTTACTCGGCAGTATCGGCAAAACACTCTACGCCAATTCCATAGACAGCTTATTTTTAAAAGCCACTGAAAAAGAACATACTAAGAAAAAAATCAGTACCTTCTTAAGCCTAACATATATCTTCACCGGCTCAAGCATCATCCTAGCCGGCTATTTTCTCAACATTGACATTTCTTTTGGAAAAATTTTCACGATCATCGGATTATTATTCGCTACCATGGCCATTCTCTCCCAATTCATTTTACCTAAAAGCGCCACTGCCAAATTCGAGATCCTTCATTACAAAAAAGATATTTTAAGAGGAGACGTTCTTTTTTTCCTGCTCATCATGTTTTTATTTTCACTTCATTATGGAGCTGAAGAAACCAGCTATGGCCTATTCCTTGAGAACACTCTCAAATTAAACAAACTCGAATCAGGACTCTACATGGGAATTGCCATCCTGTCCATGGCCATTAGCGTTATTATAATTAGAAAAGTTTTAAAAACAGTCGAAGTAAAAAATATTTTATTATTTGGAACACTGGTAAGTGGTCTCGGCTTAATGCTGATGACAATTCAAAATCCAGCAATTTCACTCCTTTTCAGAATTATCCATGAAACCGGCGACGCTACGATGTTCTTCTTTTTATATTACGGCATTACTAAATTATTCGACCTCGAAAGAATCGGAGGCAATACCGGAGTTGTAACATTTGTAACAATCATTGGCGCAGCCACAAGCAATCTATTATTCGGGCCAATCGGCTCAAAATTCGGGTACAACATTCCCTTTTTAATCGGAGGACTAACCTCTATCCTCGCTTTCTTCTTGGCACTAAAATTTAGACATGTAATCAAACATTAATGAATATTATTCTCACCGGCCTACGCGGTAGCGGAAAATCACGCATCGGAAAACTCTTGAGTTCTCAATTAAACTTTCATTTAATCGATCTCGACAAAGAAATTGAGAGATCAGAAAACCTAACCATCAAAGAAATTTACGAAAAACACGGATGGCAATATTTTCGAGAAAAAGAAAAAGGAGCTGTCAAAAAACTTGAAACCACTGACAACGCCATAATTTCTCTCGGCGGAGGAACAATCATCGATCCCGAAAATCAAAAAATCTTAAAAGAACTCGGAACAATCGTTTACTTAGAACGTTCACCTGAAGACTGTTACAAATATTTACAACACGCTAAAAATGAACGACCTCCATTAACAAAAACTGCCGACCAACTTGAAGAACTCAAAAAAATCTACGAAGAACGCAAAGATATTTATAAAAAAACTGCAGACTATATAATAAAAAGAAGCGACGACCTTCACAAAGATGTGAATAAAATCATCGCTTCCTTCAAAGATTCTTGTGTAGCCTAAGCTTCAAGACAGAAATTAGAATCTGCCTCTGCTGCTTCCTCCACCAAATCCTCCTCTTCCACCACCAAATCCACCTTCTCTTCTTGGAGGTCTGTCACCCATAGGGCGAGCTTCGTTGACAACTAGTTTTCTTCCGTCAACTTCTTTCTCATTGAACATCGCGATAGCAGCTTGTGCTTCTTCGTCTGATGCCATCTCAACAAATCCAAAACCTTTAGATCTGCCAGACATTCTGTCAGTAATTAACTGAACAGATTCTACAGTTCCAGCTGCAGCGAAAGCTTCGCGTAGACTGTCTTCTGTAGTGTTGTAGGACATGTTTCCTACATAGAGTTTCTTTGCCATTGTACCTTTTTTTAGGTTATAAATAGTACCTCCTCCCAACAACTGCCTAACGATTCTTAACCTAAACGGTACGATCGAAGCGTTTATTGAAATTTAGCAAAATCAACTTTACGCCAGAAGTTTAAATAAGTCAATTTGAAATCCGCAACATCGCATTTTCCGGAATCCCTTTTCGAAGTTTCAAAATCTTGTTTCCAGCACCTCCATGCACAAGCTCAAGCTTATTACCTTCCAAATCAAACAACTCCGAAAGCTTCATTTCAAACTGTTTATCTGGAGTCATAATTTCAACAATTTGTCCTTTCTCCAAACGATTTCGGATTTCCACCTCATATAAATCACCAGTTTTAGATAAACTTTTTCCCTTAACCAAACCTTTCACCACCCCCACCACCTTATAAGTTTGATTCGGCCCACTCTTATCAAACTCCACATTCTTATTTCCCGGAAACCCAAATAAAAAACCGGGAATAAATCCCCTATTTCCCGTTTTCGCAACTTCGGCCAAAAGTTTTTTATCAAACTTTTTACCATTCATCATGTCATCAATCGCTTGTCTATAAGCTTTCGTCACCGTCGCTAGATAATATTCAGTCTTATTTCGTCCTTCAACTTTAAAACTGCAAATTCCAGCATTCACCAAATCTTCTAGATATGGAAGCATACATGCATCTTTCGAATTCATAATATATGTACCATGCTCATCCTCTTCTATCGGATAAAATTCTCCAGGCCGCTGCTCCTCTTCAAGAGCATACTCATGCCCCTCCCGAACTTTGTAATTCCACCTACAATTATGCGCACAAATCCCCTGATTCGCATCACGCCCAGTCATATAGGCAGAAAGCAAACATCTTCCGCTATATGCCACACAAATCGCTCCATGCACAAAAAATTCAAGCTCCATCTTGGGAACTTTTTCATGAATTTCTTTAATTTCTGAAAGCATTAATTCCCTAGGCAAAATAATACGAGTCGCACCTTGCTTTTGCCAAAACTTTACGGCTCGATAATTCAAAACATTCGCCTGCACAGACATGTGAATCGGCAATTTTGGAGCATATTCTTTCACCATTTCAAGCACTCCCGGATCAGCCAAAATCACGCCATCTGGCTTCATTTTATCACTCAAAAATTTCAAATGTTTTTTGAAAGCATCTACTTTATTTCCTCTTGGATAAATATTAATTGTCACATAAAAATTTTTGCCAGCTTTTCGAATCAAATCCACTCCTTCCATAATCGATTTTTCATCAAAATTATTAATCCTGCTTCTCATACTAAAACTCGGCATTCCCATATAAAAAGCGTCTGCCCCATATTGCAAACCCACTTTCAACTTATCCATATTTCCAGCAGGGACAAGTAACTCTAGTTTTTGTAACTTCTTTTTCATAAGCCCGACAATTATGGCTTTAAAAAGAGCAATTGTCAAAATCCAAAAAGCCTCCTAAAATACCCCTGCCATGCAAACCAATTTTCTCATCATCGGCTCAGGAATTTCAGGACTCAATTTTGCACTTCACGCCGCAAAAAAAGGCGAAGTGATTTTGGTTACCAAGAAAAAACTTATTGATAGTAATACCAATTATGCCCAAGGAGGAATCGCCGCCGTTCTCGACAAACACGATAGTCCCAAAGCTCACATTGCAGACACTCTCGAAGCAGGCGCTTATCACAACAACAAAAAAGCCGTCGAATTCATGGTGAAAAATTCCACAGATGCCATCTATAGATTAATCGAACTAGGAGTCGCTTTTGAAAAAGATAACGGGAAACTTAAACTCACTCAAGAAGGCGGCCATCACACCAGAAGAATCGCTTATGTCGGAGATTACACTGGCCAAGAGATTGAACACATCCTCGTAAAACGGGTAAAAGAACACGTAAACATCACCATTCTAGAAAATGCTTTCGCCCTAAACCTGATTACTAAAAATAAAACTTGCTACGGCGCTCAAATTATTCGCAAAAATAAAATCGATAATATTTTCGCTGATCAAACTATCATTGCCACAGGCGGACTAGGCCAAATTTATGAAAACACCACTAATCCACTTATCGCTACAGGAGACGGTATCGCCATGTCTGCCCGCATTGGAATAAAAACCGACGATTTAGAATTTATCCAATTTCATCCTTCCGCCCTAGCTAAAAAAACTTCTCCCAGATTTTTGATCTCAGAAACAGTTCGCGGAGAAGGAGCCCATCTTTTAAATTACAAAAAAGAAAGATTCATGGATCATCGCCACCCTCTCAAAGAATTGGCTCCTCGCAGTATCGTCGCAAGAGAAATTTTTAAAGAACTTGAAAATGGTCCAGTTTTTCTAGACATCACTCATAAATCCAGAGAATTCCTAAAAAACCGTTTCCCAAAGATTTTCGAAAAACTACTCAAATACAACATCGATATGTCCAAAGATCTGATCCCAATAACTCCAGCAGCACACTATTCTTGTGGAGGAATCAAAACCGATATTTACGGACGAACTAATATCAAAAACCTATTCGCTTTCGGAGAAGTAACCTGCACAGGAGTTCACGGAGCCAATCGCCTAGCCTCAAATTCCCTGCTTGAAGCCTTAGTTTTCAGCAATCAAATCACTAAAAAGTTAAAAGCTCAAAAAAAACTGCAAGTATTAACAATTGATCGCCCAAAATTATTATCAGTAACTTCTACCGAAACCAAACTCGCCAAAAAACTTAAAAAAGAAATTCAAAAAACGATGTGGCAATACGCCGGAATAATTCGTGACTTAAAAAACATCAAAAACATCGCTCTTCCCAAAATTCAAAAAATTCTCACCCAACTCCAAAAAATTCAAGGTACCAATCAAAATATAGCCGAAACTAATAACTTAGCTCAAGTCAGCCTCCTTATCCTCAAATCAGCTCTTCAAAGACGAAAATCGCTAGGCTGTCACTACATAAAATAGACATTGACTTTTTAGGTACATTATGTCAATATGGCTAATGGTTTCATGCATAACACAAATTTGCAACATGACAGAAAGAACAGACTCTCAAACTCAATCCTCAGATCAATACGACGAAGATCAGTATTATAAAGCAGTTGATCAACTTGTCGCAGCAATGGATCCTGCAAATCCATCTCCTGAAACAATTCCTCAATCTGTAATAGACTCCATGCCTCACTATGTTTGGACAGAATTGTACCATACCATGCTCCCAAGAGCCCAATACCCCGAACCAATTGCCAGAGCTCTTGGAAAACTTGTCGAGACACTACCAAGAACTAAAATAGCCAGCATTCCTTTCTCTGACCCTGAAGCACCAGAAAATCATCATTTCACCCCATACTATCAACCAACTCCAAGAGAAAAAATCGCCACCCCTCCAGACACAAAAGAAACTAGAGGAAAAATACGAAGAACTCTTGAATTTCCAGACCTCTAATCTACAAAAAAACTATTTCCCAATATTCTGAAGCAACTCTTCCTGCTCAGCCAAATGAAGACTTTCCACAATATCCTCAATATCCCCAGCCATTACGACAGGGATATTACTCCAGTTTTTGTGAATTCTGTGATCGGTAATACGATCTTGAGGAAAATTATAAGTTCGTATTTTTTCACTACGATCACCAGTCCCAATTTGACTTGAACGCTCATCTCCACGCTCTTTTCTAAGCTTCTCTTCTTCGTATGCATAAAGTCTAGTTCTCAAAACGCTAATTGCTTTAGCCCTATTTTTTAACTGAGATCTTTCATCCTGACAAGTAACCACAATTCCAGTTGGAATATGAGTCATCCTCACCGCCGAATCAGTTGTATTCACACTTTGACCACCAGCTCCACCAGAACGATAAACATCAATTTGCAAATCACTCTCTTTAATCTCTATATCCACCTCCTCAGCCTCAGCCAAAACAGCCACAGATGCCGTCGAAGTA
>JBAYNL010000051.1:0-8139 GCA_041678805.1 Candidatus Altimarinota bacterium
AGGATGTATTCTCGGCCCAAGAGATGAAAAACAGGCGTTTATTGACGCTACTGTTGAGGCAACATGCCACATTTTCAAGGCAAAAGATTTGTTTGATCCAGCTGTAGAAAAAGAAGCAAAAGAGATTTATAAGAAATATGGATTCGATGCTGACAATCAAGAATCAATGCAAGCAATTGCAGCTAAATATGCTGAGGATGCAGAAGTAAAAGCAACTATTATGGATAAGATCAAGGAATGCAGTGAAGGTGTTCCTGGACTAGAAGGTTTAACGGATGAGCCTGTTGTTACAGGTGACGATACTGTTACTGATGATGGAATGGCTCCAGTTGTAAAGGATGAGGAGGCTACAGAGCCTGTGGCAGAAGCAGCGGCTGAAGGAGACAAGACCCCAGCTACTCTAGAAACTCCAGTTACTCCAGAACCAGCTGTACAATAGTAAGAGATTTTAAATTTTAGATTGGAAGAGGAACTCTGAAAATGGGTTCCTCTTTTTATTTTCTCTACATATAGTTATTATGTTTCTATGAAGGTAGCAATTGTACATGATTTTTTATTGAAGCTTGGTGGCGCAGAAAGAGTCGTCAAAGCTTTTGCAGATATGTATCCAAAAGCTCCGATATATACTTTGCTTTATGATGAAGAAAAAGTTGGAGAAGTTTTCCCAAAAGAAAGAGTGCGAACGTCATTTCTCCAAAATTATCCAAACTTTATAAAAAAACGATATCGTTATCTCATTCCAAGAATGCCAAGAGCAATGGAGGAATTAAATTTTGAGGGATTCGACATGGTGATTAGTTCTAATACCGCTTTTAGTCATGGGATAATTACCCCGTTGAATACAAAACATATTTGTTACTGTCACTCCCCTATGCGCTATGCGTGGGATTGGGTTAATGAATATCGAGAAGAGAATAAGATAAAAGGACTTAAGAAATTCTTGTACACGCCTGTTTTAAAGAAATTACGAGAATGGGATCAAGTGGCTAGTGATAGACCTGATTTGTATATCGCAAATTCCGAAAATGTTCAAAAAAGAATTAAAAAATATTATAAAAAAAGTAGTGTAGTGGTTTATCCTCCGGTCGCTACAGATAAATTTGCTACCGGGAAAGATAATGCTGGATATTTTTTGATAGTCTCCACTCTTACCCCGTATAAAAAAATAGATTTAGCAGTGCAGCTGTTTAATAAAATTGGGCGTAAATTGGTAATTATAGGAGAGGGACCTCACAAAGAATATCTCCAAAATATTGCAGCTGATAACATCGAATTTTTGGGATTTAAAGATGACAAAACGGTGATTGAATACATGAAAAATTGTCGAGCATTGATTTTCCCAGGAGAAGAGGACTTTGGGATTACTCCCGTGGAAGCGATGGCCTGTGGCAAGCCTATTTTGGCTCTCGCTAAAGGAGGATGTTTGGAAACCGTGATCGAAGGTCAAACTGGCGAATTTTTTTATGAACCAACTGTCGAATCGATGGAAGATGGCTTAGCTCGCCTGATGTACAACGAAAAATTCTATAAGCCACGTAATATTCGTCTGCATTCTCAAGAATTTTCAAGGGAAATATTTGAAAAGAACTTTAAACAGGCTCTTAAATTGTGTTAATATCCAGGTCCACTAAGAATAACCATGGAGACTGTTTCTTTGTATCGCAAATATAGACCTCATAATTTTGATAATCTTGTAGGACAAGATTACATCAAAGATACTTTGGTTAATGCCATAAAGAGCAGTCGTGTTTCTCATGGTTATCTATTCTCAGGCCCTCGTGGAACTGGTAAAACCTCTACCGCAAGGTTACTCGCCAAAGCTTTAAATTGCATAAATCCTCAAGATGGATTTGAACCTTGTAACGAGTGTGAATTTTGCCAAGATATCAATACCGGACGCTTGATAGACTTGATTGAAATCGATGCCGCTTCTAATAGAGGTATCGACGAAGTTCGTGACCTAAAAGAGAAAATTGGGTTTTCTCCTACGAGAAGTAAATACAAAATTTACATCATAGATGAAGTCCACATGATGACTAAGGAGGCTTTTAATGCCTTGCTTAAGACCTTGGAAGAACCGCCCAGTCATGTCTATTTTATTCTTGCAACAACTGAAATCCACAAAATTCCGGAAACTATTATTTCGAGATGCCAAAGATTTGATTTTAAGAGAATTAATAAAAAAGCCTTGATGACTCGCTTGAGTTATATTGCCCAAAAAGAAGGGATTGCCGCTCATGATGAAGCCTTGGAATTGATCAGCAGGTATGTAAATGGGGGGCTTAGAGATGCCATTGGTCTACTCGAGCAGCTGACGATTGATAAAAAAATTGATTTAGAACATGTCCGAGAAATTTTGGGGCTAAGTAGTGGCAGTTTATTGGAAGCGTTGTTCAATGCCCTAATGGCTAATGATATAAAAACAGCTTTAAATATCGTTAATGAATTACATACGCAAGGTAGTGATTTAAAGCAGTTTTCGAATGAATTTATAAATTTGTTACGAGAAAAAATGTTGGAACATATTTCGGAAGATGAAATGGATAAAGCTAATCGCCTAATTTGCATGATAGAAATATTGGAGGAATCAAAAGTAATGCAAGAACCGGATATCCCTCAATTACCTTTGGAAATCGCTATAGTAAAAATTACTGGGAATTATGTAAGAATAGAATCCGTTAGTCGTCAGCATCAACCAATTGAGCCGGTTAGACAAAAAGTGGAAGAAAAATTTGCCCCAATTGTAAACATTCCAGAAAAAAAAGTGGAAATTAATAATGAACCTGTTGAAAACAATGGACCAACTGTGCCATTAACGATCAGTTATCTAAAAGAAAAATGGCCCAGGATTACGGAACGAGTAAAACGTCCAGCCCTTAGAATGTCTTTACGTAGCGGTTTACCGGTTATCGTAGATGGTGTAAATATTACCATTGAATTCGACACAAAATTTCATAGAGATAAAGTGATGGAACACGATAATAGGGCTGAATTGGAAACGATCATTAAAGAAATTTTTCAAAAATCTGTAAGAGTATCTGCTACCGCTAAGGAATTGGAAATTAAAACCGTGGTCTCCGATAATGAAAATATATCACCGAATGAAAATGCCGCAGAAGATTTGACCGATCAAGCTTTGGAAATCTTTGGAGGAGAGATGGTGGAAGATTAATCCTTCAAAATTATGAAAGTTTTTTTTTGAATGCTTCTTCGTCAAGGATTTTCGTCCCTAGCTTTTCTGCTTCTTTGAGTTTTGAGCCAGGCGATTCCCCTACTATTAAAAAGGTTGTGTCTTTGGTCACAGAGGAGTGAATTTTACCTCCATTTTTCTTAATCAACTCTTTGGCTTGATCGCGAGTAATAGAGCTTAAAGATCCCGTTATTACAAAACTTTGGCCATTTAAAACTCCTGATGATTTCAAGTTTTCAATCGTGAGTTTTACGCCAACTTTATAAAGTTTTTCCAAGTATTTACAATTATTTTTAGCATTAAACCATTCATAAATAACAGTTCCTGTTTTTTCGCCAACACCATCAATATTCTTGAGGTCCTCTAAAGTTAAACTTTCAAAAGTTGACATAAGATCTAAAATTGAAAATTCTTCTTGTTCTATACTTTCAGATGATTCTTCAAACATCGATTGTTGAGAAGAAATTTGCTTATATCGTTCAATTTTATTGTTCGACTTTTTTGTCTTACTAATGAGAAATTTTGACAGATCATAGCTACTTTGTTCTCCCAAAAATCTAATCCCTAAAGCATATAAAAAATGATCTAGTGAAACTGTTTTAGATTTTTCGATATTATCAATAATGTTTGTAGCTCTTTTTTCTTGGAAGAGAGTGAGTGTCAAAAGATCCTCTTTTTTTAGCCTAAAAATATCTGCTGGATCTTGAATTAGGCCTTCATCAATTAGTTGAATTGCCAATTTATCTCCTAAGCCATCAATATCAAAAGCCTTTTTGGAAACAAAGTGTCCCAGCCCTTCTTTTTTGATCGCATAACAATTTTCATTAGTACAACGATAAGCGGATTCCCCTTCTTGTCTCACGATTGCGGAATCACAGACAGGACAAGTTTTTGGGAAACTGAAAGGCTTTTCCTTCCCAGTCCTAAGATCCTTGATCACTTCAACAACTTCTGGGATTACATCTCCAGCCTTTTGAATAATAACCGTATCACCTACTCTCACGTCTTTTTTGGCAATTTCATCTTCGTTATGAAGAGTCGCCCGTGAAACAACTGATCCAGCCACTAAAATAGGCTTCATTACCGCCACGGGAGTAATTGCCCCAGTGCGTCCTACCTGTAAAATAATATCTAAAACTTGAGTGGAAACTTTTTCTGCTGGAAATTTATAAGCGATCGCATAACGGGGAGCTTTTGCGGTAAATCCCATGATGTTTTGTTGCTTGAAGCTATTTACTTTGATCACGATTCCATCAATCTCATATGGCAAATCCTGCCTTTTCTTATGCCAACTTTCACAAAAATCGATAACCTCTTTAATGGTCTTAAATTTTTTATAATATTCACAAACTTTTAAACCAAGTTTTTGAAAGCTTTTTAAGGTGTCTTCTTGTGACTGAATTCTGTCTGAAAGACTATTTTTATCAACGTGATAGCAGAACATGTCGAGGTTCCTTTTAGACGCCACTTTGGGATCCAACTGCCTGATTGAGCCGGCCGCGGCATTGCGAGGATTAGCAAAAAGAGGAAGACCTTTGGATACTTGTTCTTTATTGATTTTTTCCAAACTTTTTTTTGGCATGTAAACTTCTCCGGATACTTCAATATCGACTTCTTCTTTTAGTCGTAAAGGGACCGCTTCAATTGTTTTAACCGCATGAGTTACGTCTTCTCCTTCTATTCCGTTTCCACGGGTTAAAGCTCTTTTAAAAAGCCCTTGTTCGTATTGAATAGTAATATTTAAACCATCAATTTTTAATTCGCAAATAAATTCAATTGGCTCCGAAACAAGCTTTTTAATACGCTCTTCCCATTCCATAATTTCTTCACCGCTAAAGACATCTGAAAGACTTTTTTTCGGACTCAAATGTTTTAAAGTTTGGAACTTCCCGGATAGCGCACTTCCTACTCTCTGGGTGGGAGAATCAGGTGTAATGTATTGTGGATATTCTGTTTCCAATTCTATCAACTCGCGCTTTAGGGAATCTCTAACCGATTCGTCCACTTCCGATTCATCTAGAACAAAATATTTATAATTTAATTCATTAATTTTCTGCCTAAGTTTTTCGATGCGTTCTTTGGCTATTCGCTCTTCCATAATTGATTTAAGGGTTGTTTTTATGTTATAATATAATAGTTTAGGAGAAATGTATAATTAATTTTAATTATTAGAAAAAAGAGTTATAATCGGATCAAATGACAGATAATACACAAACAAATAGTTCCACTTCTGTGACAGCGCCTGTAGCGGCAATCACGACGACAACTGCGACCACTGCGGCTGTTCCTGCTGGAGGTGTTGTTGTAGATAAAAATAAGCCGGCGGATCAATACATAAAGGAAGTTGAGGCAAAATATATCATTCCTAATCTGATTAGAGAAAAATTTCCAGATTTGGTGAAATTGATTTATGAAACAGAATCGATGAATGCTGAGGAACGAGAATATTGGATGCAGATTATGCCTATCATGACAGAAGATCAGATTACTAAGTTTAGAGAGATTTTGGTGAATGAAAAAACTGAATTGGCTAAGCTCGATCAAGATTATCAAAGTGAGATGGCCAAGTTGAATAAAAATAAACCTCAAGAAATTGATGAACAAGCTTTAAAATCAAAAATTACTGAGATCAAGAAGGCTGAAGCAACAGAAGAAAAAACCGAGAAACAAGATGAAGATAATCTTCTAAGTCAGCTTGATAATTTATAGTTTTATTTACTAGGTTTTTCTTCCGTGATCGGCTTTGCGGTAACGATCAATCTTTTTAAATTAGTTCCTACTGGAGTACAGGTAATCAAAGTCAATTTATCGTCTGGAGTTTGTTTTAAGACATCAATATTGCTTGGAAGTACGACTTTCGTTTCGGTGACTTCGTAGACGTATTTTTCTTGATTATAGTAAATCATTACTTTGTCCCCTATTTTCATTTGATGAAGGAGTGCGAATACATCTTTAAATCTTCCTGGATCCCATGGGAAATAGGAACTATGCCCAGTGATCACAATATTGCCTTTTTGTCCTGGATAACTTGTTCCGGGATAATGAATAACACCTTTTTTCAAGGCTTCCTGCATATCTTTTTCCAATGCATTCCAATCATGTTCAACCAAATTTTTGCTACTAACTCCAACAATTGGAATATTTTGATTGATGCGAGGAATTACAAGTCTGGTATCAATTGGCATAACTTCTAGATTTAAATCGGGAATCTGTTTTTTCTGAATATCGATGTCTCCGCTTGTTTCTAATACAACCTGACTTTCAGTTACGGGATTTCGTTCTATCAATTGAGTTAAATTTTGGCTGTTTGAGACTCCCGTATATCCATCCCATTTATTTTTGGCTATTTGGTAGTAGGCAGACCAATTCAAGGCAAAAAAGCCAATTACTAAAATCACCAAACTTGCCACAATTTGTCTTCCGGCATCTTTGAAAATATTTTTCAAAGATCTCTCCCCATTTTCTTCAATATGAACCTCCTGACTTTTATCATCTTCTTTAGGTTTATCGTGAGGGACTAGGGCTCCCGGATGAATATTCAAAGTATAATTAGGAGTGTTGAATATTTCTTCTCCGTGGTCTTCTTCCCTAAAGGGATCATTGGAAAAAACTAATTTTTCGTTGTCTTCTAACATTTAGATTTTTTTAAATCTGTACATTATACCGTTTTTTGGCTTATTTTTCAACAATATAGAATAGTATTAGACAATAAAATTGATTTTCTTGTAATTGAGTGGCATACTCTTAACACTCTTTAAGGGCGTTTTTATGACTAATTTGACTAGCTATAAAAAGTTCTTCGATTTAAATGCTATTGTTAAAAGTGTGCTAGTCTATTTGCCAAAGTTTAATAAAGAGCTGTTCTTAAAAGCCTTTGATTTTGCGGAAAAAGCCCATTTGGGACAATTCCGGAAAGATGGAACAACCCCCTACATAGTGCATCCGATGGCTGCCGTGCAAATACTGATTTCCATGGATGCTGATCAGGATATTTTAATTGGCGCATTGCTTCATGATGTGCCTGAGGATACAAAGTACGACATTCATGACGTAGAGCAACTATTTGGTAAAGATGTGGCTTTTTTAGTTGATGGGATTACTAAATTGTCAAAAGTGCACTATCACTATAACATGCCCGAAAGAGAGGTTGAGTCACTTAAAAAAATGTTTTTGCATACAGCAAAAGATCCAAGAGTGATTTTGATAAAACTGGCTGATCGTCTTCATAATATGCGGACTTTGCAATATGTCGATAAACCTGAGAAGCGAGTGAGAATTGCCACTGAGACTTTGGAAATTTTCGTACCAATCGCTAATTTGCTTGGGATAAATATTATTAAAACCGAATTGGAAGATTTATGTTTTCAACACCTTTTTCCTTCTGAGTATGAAAGACTAAAAACTAAAATCAAAGATAGCAATTTACGAAACAATGCTTCTATTGAGCAGTTTATAGATATTTTAAAAAATGCATTTGTTAAAGGGAAAATTTCTATGGAAATTTCTCCAAGAGAAAAAGGTCTATATCGGGCATATAAAAGAATTTGTTCTATAGGGAAAACAATCGATGATATTCGCGACCGTATTTCAGTCAGAATATTAGTTAAAACTACCACGAGATGTTATCAAGTTTTGGGAGTCGTCCACAGCTTGTTTATACCTAAAACACATAGTTTTGAAGATTACATCGCTAATCCAAAAATAAATGGATATCAAAGCTTGCACACCATTGTTTTTGGACCTAATGGAATAGAGACTGAAATTCAAATTCAAACCGAGGATATGAATTTGGAGTCAAAATATGGAATAGCGAGTTGTTTTTTCAAAAAGAAGCCCTTGTTGATAGATGACAAAAAAGCCGCTTGGTTGATGAATGTCATGGAAATAGAAAAAAAAGAAAAAACTGGATTTGATTTTTTAGAAGATTTGAAAATAGATATTTTGCAAGA
>JBAYNL010000052.1:0-7816 GCA_041678805.1 Candidatus Altimarinota bacterium
CCCTCCGGCAACTTCACCACCAACATCCTCTGACACGAAAGAAAAGGATTCGACTTCTATGAGATGGATTTTCTCCTGCTTCGCTGCACTCCGTTCCTTCTGGAAGAAATTCTGGGCAGAACCTGAATTCTCAGAGTCGGACCTGAGAGACCCGGCAAAAGCGCAAAGTTACCTCTTCAGGTACATTCGTACCAACGGTCTCCAAGACGTCCAGAAAAACCAGCACATCGTGGAGACTCTTCGGAAGGCGGGCCACTTGCCCGTCAGCCAACTGTCTCCCAAGGTTCTCCAGGATCCTGCCCATGGTGACAACATGTTGCGGATCCTTCTGGCCCATCACCTCGAGCTGTTGAGCCAGTACAGACCTCCTCTCCCCCTCTGATTCCCCCCGATCCTCCCCACCGTATCTCAATGAAGGGACAAGTGACTCCTATCGACGACATCCGTCGTCAGAGAAGAGCGCTTTTCAGTGGGGATCGTGTGCTTGCACACGATCCTCGAAACCTCTACCGTTGATTGCGGTACTGATGAGTCCAGATTCTGGTGACGACAAAGGACGAAAGGGTAATTTAAAAAAAGAGCTCTTATTTCACAGAGATTTTTAGGTAAAAGTGCGATACAATACGATTGTAAATTGACCGTTTATTTTTTATGCAACATTTTTTTACAGATCAGGATATTTCCGGAGATCATGCCGTGATTACAGATGAAGAATTATTTCATCAAATAAAACATGTGCTTCGATTTGAAAAAGGTGGTGAATGCATTTTGATGAATGGGAAAGGAATGAAAGCTCATGCAAAAATTGAAAACATTGACAAGAAAGCGATTATTATGGCTCTTACGAAACACGAAGAAGTGAAACCCAGTGATCGAAAAGTAAATCTATATATCGCTATTTCAAAAAAACCTGCCACTTTCGAATTGATTCTTCAGAAGGCCACTGAGTTGGGTGTTACTAATATCATTCCTTTAGTGACTGATCGTTGTCAGATTCGCGAGGTTAGAAATCAGAAAAGACTTTTATATATTATCAAAGAAGCATCAGAACAATGTGAGCGAGCTTTTTTGCCAGAGATACATGAAATTTTAAAATGGGATAATTTTTTGAAGAACAAACCATCTGGAAAAATTTTGACAGGAGATGCAAGAATGTATGATTTGAAATTAAGTGAATTAAAAATCTCCAACTCAGAAAATATTAATCTCGTGATCGGGCCGGAAGGTGGACTCACTGATAAGGAGCTTACAGATGTGCACAAAATAGGTGGGAAAATTTTTATTTTGGGAAGCACGGTTCTCCGAATGGAAACGGCGGCAATTGCGGCGATGTCAATTATTTTGTGCAGGTAAAATAAGCCATATTCTTCCCTCTATTGCCATGTTCCTTGTTTTGTTGTATAATAATATGTAGGTAAAAAGTATTTCATAACAAAAACCAAAATGAAAACAGCATCTTTTGCTGGAAACCACCAGGTCGTCGTATTCTGGCTTGGGGTTCTAACCGGAGCCCTAGTAGTAGGGTTCGCATTCTTCTATGGAATGCTACGAATGCAGCAATATCAAACTGCAATCTACAAATCTAACTTGTTAAGGCCTACAAGTTACAGCACAACTCTCACTAAAACAACTCTTACCACTCCTACAACCAGTATCGTTGCTCCTTTAAATACAAGAGCTACTGGAGGTGATGGAACCGGATATTAAAATTTTGAAATTTAATTTTTAAAAGAGGAGAGGCGACCAAAGTCGTCCTCTCCTCTTTTTGATTTATCTTTTTTATTATTACGCCGCTAAGTCCACTCCCAAAAGTTCCTTCATTGCTTGCATTCCTGCTATTTTTCTTCGTTTTTCTCCTAGATCTACAACTGGATTATCTTCAATCCCTTCTGCAAAAGTTGCGGCATTTTTGAATCCTTCATCACTGAGATAAGGATAATTAGCTCTGGCAGTTTTAAGATCTGGGACATCCAATCCCATTTTTTTGGCAAAGTTAAAAATAGGTCCTAAATATCCCAATATGGTATATTGATAATCTCCATTAAGGGCTTCTCCTGAAAGTTTTTCATTTAAATAATTGAAATCTTTTAGGGCTGTTTCTAAATGGGGACCAAATTCTTCCAACATTTGCTTTACTTCTCCTTCTCCTGGACTTCTAACTGATATCTCATCATCATATGACAGGGCTAAGGCCCCGATTGCTCTGATACGATTTATTCTAATTGTCGCCTGATAGGGGTTTTCTTTATCTAAGCTCGTTAATGATTTCACTCCTTCTTCACTATAAGTTCTGATGGCTTCAAAAACTATATCACGATCTATACGGTGAGTACTGAAAGCTTGAATCATTTGGATATCACCTTTTATTTTGGCAGATCTTGCCGCATCAGGATAAATACCGAGTTGATCTGCTTGCCTCCAATATTCAGATAAAATTTCAACAGCTTCTTGTTGACGACCAAGCATGGCTGCAACCTGCGCTTTGACGTCAAGAAAACTCATCCCCGATTGAGGATTAAAGGCGTCTGGATATAGTTGCTGTTGGCCTGTTAAATATTTGATAACGTCTTCAACGTCTTCGAGCCTGCTAAGTTGATCAGGATTCAAAACCAATCTTTGATATAAAACATCTTCGTCTAACCTCTTATTTCCCATTTGTTTTAGCAGGGCAGCTCTTTCAGCGTTGTTTAGACTTGCTTTTTGCATGTCATAACTTCTTTTTTCATCAGGTGTTAAGCGAACTCCTATAACATCTCTTCTGACTGCTTCAAATGGCGCTCTACAATTAGCGATTCTAGATGCTTCAAGATATGCTCCGTAAGCTTCAGTGTTTCCAGGGTGTTGGCGTAAAACTGAAATTACGCGAGCCTTTTCGTCATATAACTTTTTAACCTGACCATCCTCTCTCTTTTGGGTTCCTGTTTGGGGCTTACTATCAGTGATATATGCAATTTGGACCTCCATTACCGCCTTTAGTCCATCATGTTCCTCTAGTGAAAAAACCTTCTGAATTTCCGTTGCATAAAGAGCCTCCATTGCTGGAACATCTCTTTTTAGATATGCCAATTGGAATCTATTAAATGCTACCGATTGCATTAATTCGAGCCTACCATCAGGATGAAGTTCTAGGGCTTTTTCTAGCTTTTTCAGAGCAAGGTCAGCTTCATTATATTTCCCTAACGCCATAGCTCCTGAACTCAATGCATCTAAAGTATTCATTGCCAACCACATTCTAATAGAAGAAAGCCCTTCAGGAGAAGGTTTCCCCTCTAGTAGAGATAGGGTCTTTTGCATTACGGTCTTGGCTCCTTCACTAAGGAGATCTACTTCCTCCAATGACATGCCGAAAACAGACATGGCCGTTCCATAACTATTTCCATAGGATCTTGTTGCTTTTGCTCTCGCAAGTGCTCTAGTCACATTGTCTCCATAATGTGCCCAAAAGACGTGATCTCCTGCTTTGGCTTCATGAGCAACACTATGAAGAAGTGCTAACTTGGTATCATCGCTAATAGACTTATCGTTACTAAATGCTTTAGATAACTTCGTGGAGAGATCAACTCTTTGCTGATGATCCATGGAGTCTACCGTAATTGCCACAATAGTTTGATGTTGCATTTTATATTTTCCTCCACTGAAAGCTAAGTAACGTCCAGGAATAAGAATATTATCTAAATCATCTTTGCTTACGTTTCCGTTGATGCGTGCTATTCGATTAAGCTGAGCAATAGTAACTTCCCCCCCAAGGAGAGCGACACTTTGCATAAAGGTTTTTAGATTTTCAGGTAATTTGTCTAATTTATCTTCATAATATCGTCCTAAATCTCCTTCTGAAATCAAGGACTCTAGGTGTTCAAGAAATTCATTGGAAAGCATAATTTGATTTTCTGGATCAGTTAATACAGAAGGTCTTTCTTCTTTCGTAAGGCGTTGATGCTCGACCATGATTGCATCCATAAATGACACCATAGCCAAAGGCAATTTGCCGGCCTTCTTCCCAAGCTTTTTCCACCAATCTCCTCCAAGCCTTTTTCCTTGTCTAAATTCCGCAGGTAGAGAATGATAAATAAAGTCGCCGGCTATTATTTCATCGTTAAAATCCAATCCATTTAATTTTATAGTTTTTAAGGCTCTTTCATCCATGGCGAAAACTTGACTCTCAAGTTTTTTCTGATGAGTCGATTTGTACCTTTCCTCTTCACGCATAGAAAGAACAACTTTGTCTTGGTTATCTCCACTAATTAAGCCTGACATCATTGACATCAAATAAGGGTCTGAGTGCCTGTCTACGTGATGGACGTCATCTAAAACTATTTTTAAATTACCAAGCTTGCTACGCAGAAATCGGAATGCCCTATTACATAAAGCTGTTAAGTGTTGAGGACTTTTTTGAGCTAAGCTAATTTTTTGGGGATGGGACATATGGCGAAACTCCTCAACAATTCCAGGGACAGACTCTCCCTTATCAAGATTTGCCTCAACATATTGGACAAGCTGTTCAGCGACCGTCACAAGTCCGCTACCTTGTACTCCTTTTCCTGATGGATCAAGAGACATTACGATCATTGAAGGATTTTTCTTGGCTACTTCGGCGAGTAAACGGGATTTACCCATACCTGCGGCAGCTTTCAAAACAGTCAATTTGGTAGTGTCATCATTTAGAGCACTCTCTAAAGCTTTTAACTCCTCCTCATAGCCCACAAATTCGTCCGGTCCTCCAACAGCTAGTTCAACCGATGGCTTGTGTTCTCTTAACCTGAGCCATTTGTCTCCTTCGTTGACGGGAGCAGCTACTGTGTGAAATTGAGAACCCTCTCTTCCTTTAAGCCTTTCTCTGGGTTTGCCCTGAACATATGATTGATCATAAATATCTGTATGCAAATACATTCCATTCATTAATTCAGCAACTTCTCCCCCTTTCGAGGTTTCTTCTCTAGTAGGTAAATTACCCGACATAGAGAAGGACTTTGAATTTCTCGAACGTGAAATCTTCCCAGAGCCAACCAATGCCTTTACTGATCCTCCTGATGACGCGAAAATACTGGTAGCAAGACTGGTTAAATATGATCCAGCACGCTCTGCAGTATCAATGATAAGAATATATCCATTTTGTCTGGTAATACAAAAACTCTTTGAGCTATAAATAGCGGCTAATTGATTTAAAAAACTATTTAAATAAGGATCTTTTGCCTTCCCTCGAGAAGCCTTTTGGCGAGCAATTCTTTCGGCAAAATTATCTTCAATCATTAAGTATGTACACGCTCCTTGTCGTGGGATTCTAGTTTCATCAGCTTTGGCTGATTCGAAAGATGCTCTTGATTCATGAACAATTTCTGGCTCAAGTGGCTCAGGAACTGCTGGTTGCCTTCCTATGGCTATATTGTGAGTTTCTACTTCGGAAAAATCTGGTCCCACTAAATTTAGACCTTGACCTTTCCCTCTAAATACGACTGGCTCATTGGTTGCAAATGAAGTAGAAAACTTTATTTGTAATTTTTTTAATCGAGCTATGATATTTAGGTAATTATTATTAGGAACGTTATGAGGAACAACATAAGTTAAAGTGACATTAGGGTCCCTGGGGTTTCCCAAGAAACTATCATTCACGGGCAAGCCTAATTCTCCGATAGCTGTTTGTGCTTCGGCCAATTTATATCTTGGAACTGTAATTTGTACTGCTTTAAATTCAGGCGGTAGAGTGATTACTTCAGCCTTTTTTGTTAATCCCAAAAGCGCTATTAACCTTTGCTGTGGCGGCAAGTTTTTGATCTTATCATTAATATCTAAAGCTGATTCGCCGATTTCTTGATGCATTTCGAATTGCAAAGCAGTTTCATCAATTTCATGGGAAGTTTCTCCATCATCGCCAAGACCATCAAGTCCATCAAGTCTTGGTTCCGCAGGGCCATTAGGATCTGTAGGACAAGGGGCTATAACAGTATCTCCTGTTACAAGTTCCTCATAATCCGCTGTTCCTGGAACCAACGCTGGATCTGTAGGATAAGATGCCATACGAGTACCTCCTCTTACCAACTCATCATAACCTTCTGTTCCCGGAGCCAACTCCGAATCACCAACAACCATTTGAGGATGAGTTATCCTGGTAGGTTCGTTTTCTAGATCCCCCGTTCCCTCTCCACCTTGTGGATTTGAAATTTTGCCTGTCATATTAAAAGAAGTTAATAGAAGTAAAGGCAGGAGATGAATCATACCACGAACACAAGACATTGCAACGTTTATGTCTATCCAGATTATTGGCTTATAGGTGCTGTTAAAACGATTGCTTTATTTGAAATGTGTTATTTTAACCTAAGTATTTTGAGATTAAATCACCAACGAAGTGAGTTATTGTGATTACAACAATCGCAGTTAAAAGATGTTCGAAAATTGGATTCCATGGTTTTTCATTTGCAGCACGAGAAGTGATAAATGTTAAAACACACAAAACACTCAAGCCCCAAATAATGCTAACAATCATTGCTATCGGTAAAGATAAAGTCATTACCGGTATTGCAAAGGTTAGAGCGAAAATGAATTTTGCTAAGAACGTGGCGATTGTGGATTCCCAGACATGCCTTGACGTATTCCCTTTTTGGGACTCTTCGGAGATGTGAATGCCTAAGGCGTCGGAAAAGGCATCTGCAATAGCTATGGTAAAAATACCTCCTAATACTGCTAATTTTGAATTAGTCCCAGACTCTAACCCCATCATCAATCCCAGGGTTGTGATAATTCCAGAGGTGATTCCAAAACAAATCCCGATTTTGAGTGAGTTTTTCATAATTATTTTTTGAAAGATAATTTAAGGTTTGTTTTTATATTTTTGCAAATAGCAAAGTAGTTTGCAACATCTTTTCCCTTAAGCTTACTTATTAGTTAACTCCAATGTTTCTGTTGTTTTCATATCCTTTAATTCCTCTAGAAGAATTTGGTTTTGCTGATTAATCACGTCTACATTTTCGGTACTGATTTTTATTCCTGAAGCCGCGCGCATCGATCCTTGGCGGAGCTCTTTTTGCCGACTAATACAGCGGAAATGGAATTCCGCGTTGGGGACTCCATGAAATATTTTTACTGAAGCTGATGCTGAAAGGTAAATAATAAGATCTCCATATCCTAAAATATTTGGAAGTAATCCCTCTCCTTTCCGTTCAAGGTCCTGAATATTTGCCATATCAATAGCCTCCATTGTATCTATGAAAAATAAACTTTTTTTATGATCGACAATTCTCGTGTTTGTGATAATTCCAACGTCAACAAAATAATTAAAAATTTTCAGAAAAAATCTATGAATAAAGACAGTGCCAAGGATAAAACCAATAATAAAAAACGCCTCTAGTCCGGCGTTAGTTGAGAGAATGTTTTTGATGGTGTCCAGGTTGATAACTGTAAGGGAAGCAATGGAAATAAAAATTATAAAATATACAAACTCTCTGACCAAAGTAATCCAATGATGCCTAAAAAAGCAGATGAATTCTTCATTTTTTTGTTGCCCCTTAAAATATTTATCTTGGTTGTTCATGTTTTGATTTAAAGGGTGAAAGCGAACCAAAGGCCAAAAATCGCATTGGTGGAAACCATCAAAATATAGAGAATGGCGAAATGTTCCTTTTTGGTAATCCTAAAAAGTTTTGTATATTTTGATTCCGGAAGATGGTATCTACGATTATAAACGAAAATTTTCCAAACAGTGAGCAAGCAAAACAAAATAGATCCCAAAGTTGTCACAATCATTAGTGTTGTAAAAAGATTCATATGCCTGATTGTTAAAATTCCCCTTGAGCCCTTTTCGGCTCCAATGTACGCCCAACTAGCC
>JBAYNL010000053.1:0-7480 GCA_041678805.1 Candidatus Altimarinota bacterium
ACAGGCTGCGTACTCGCTGTATTCCTAATATTTCCACTTACATCCAATCCTCCATCCTTTACATTCAACCCCTGAAATGTCGGAGTGAGATATCCTTCATCACTAGGCGGGGATAGAGGTTCGGCCCCAACTATTCCGATTGCCAACGCTGTACTCGCTAAAAGAGCCAGCATCAAACCAACAATAGTCTTATTAAAAATAGACTTTTCCATAGAAATTTTATTAGAGGTATCTTTCTCCTAAGATCTTATCACGTTCAGTTACCTTGTAAAATAAAAAGTTTTATAATAATCTAAAGAATGCCTCTAACGGCAAACCTTATTTCTAACAAAAATATATGAAAAAAATATGTTCAATCATGATTGTTTCTTTTCTCGTTTCCGGCTTTTTGAGCGGTTGCGGATTAATTGATAAACAAAACAATTCAGTAGATATTTCCAAAACTTCAGATATATCAGACACGGCAGAAAAAATACAAAAAACACCAGTAGATCCTGATGGTGAAAAAAATAGTGCTACGATCAACGAAGCTTTAAAAGCTGGAGACTCAAAACTTTGTGCAACAATCTCAAATCAAAATACTCAAAAAAGATGTGAACAAACTGTTCAGGCAAATCTTATCACGACTGAAGCCGTTGAGAAATCAGATAAATCAATTTGTGAAAAAATAGAGATCGAGCAGTACTTAAAAGAATGCCAAACAATTATTGCAAACAAACTCCAGACAGAAGAATATGCAAAGCAAGCTATCGAGAAAGTAAATTTAGAAGATGCCCAAAGACTTTCTATCGAATCACAAGCCATGGAGTCATCAAATGCCTCTATTTGCGATCAAATCAAAACTCCAAGCCAAACTGCATCTTGCAAATATAATGTTTTGGCCAACAAAGCCAATAAAGAAAACAACGCCGCCCTTTGTGATCAAATCGGCGACGCTGTTCTCATTAATACTTGTAAAGAATTTGCGAATCAGAAATGATTCCTAAAACATTCCACTTTGCATCATCTCTCTTAATCCCGCTGCCATATCTGATTCCACCGGATCAGTAATCCCGTCCGTTGGAGGGATTAGTAATGGATTTTCAACAACATCCAGCTGTAGCTCAACGGCTTCAAGGCTAGGAGTAACATCTAGAAGTGTAAAATCTGCTAAATGTTGGTCGTCTAATTGCCATTCGAAATTATAAGAGAAGTCACTAAAGTCTAATCCTAATGGAGGGTTGATTTCAAAACCTCCGACTCCTGGAAGTCCACCAACATGAACGCCGCCAGCAACAGGTTCTCTCATGTCCAAACAGCTAGCTTTTGCAGTCAAGTATCTGGCTCCTGAGACTCCATTGTTATAAGCTTTAACCGTACAAGTATCTACTCCACTTGCATTTCTAACGACATTTGTGTCTACAACATGCAAGAATCCATTATCAAATGAAAACACCCCAGCATTATTCATTTGTTGAAGTAAAGCTCCACAGTGAGTCATAAATTGTTGACTATTGTCACACGCAACAGTTGCAGTTCCCAATTCTGTAAATTTAATAGTTGTTTTCTCAGAGGCTCTATTAACAAGTCCACCTCCAAATCTTCCGGTAACATACAAATTATTAAGTCTTGTAGTCCCCGAAACCCCCAAGTTTCCACCAGCCGTTACATCTCCTACCGCGTTAACATCTCCAGAGACTATGGCATTTGCATTTGCTACAACATCACCTGTTACGATTAATTTACCTGTATTTCCACTACCAGCTACTCCCGCAACGATTTTCAAATCATCCATTACTACTACAGGATCAGAAGTAGGAGGAGCATCATTATCATTCAAGTTTTGAATAATTGCCGTATTAACATTTGCAAAAGTTCCTGCTCCTTTAGTCCAGATTTCGCCACCTGCATAAATATTTCCAAGAGCGAATAAATTTTTCAAGGTCAGGATTGATTTAATAGCGATCATAAATCCAACTGAAAAAATATTTTTCAAAGAAATTAATTGATCAGTATAAATATTTCCTTTAATGGCAACACCTGGAGTGTTGGTCCCATTGAAAGCTACACTTCCAGTAATTCCACTGGTTACACTTCCCGTAAGAGTATTGGCAGCAAAAGTAAATGCCCCACCTTTTACATCCACATTTTTAAATGTGGGAGAAACATAAACTGCATCACTGGGAGCCTGGGTTGGTGCTCCAAAAACAACATTAGTCCCCAAAAAAGTGCTGCTCAAAGCAGTGAGAACCAGAATAGCTAAAGCCTTTCTAAGACTTGGAGTTTTCATATTTTTGTTTTTATGTTAATTATTAACAATGATATTGTAACACAAAACGCCAAAAACAACAACCCTAAGGCGAAAGTTCTCTATTCCACCATCATCGCATCTCTGATCTCAAACTCAATATTATCTGGGAGTTTTGGAATCGTTGGTGCCCATACCGGCCAGCTCTCAATTTCCACTTTATTAATTTCCGGAAGATTTTGCATGTAAAGTTTGGCTTCCTCTATATCCTTTCCAGCAATATGATCACGGATTTTCTTTAGCAATCTTTGTCCGTTTTCTTTAGACTGATCAATGGAAAATTGTTCAATCCCTTTTATATTAGCGGTCACTTTTATTTTCCCTCGAGGCTCATCCCATTCAAAAATACGATAATTAGTAGAATCGTCGTTGATTCGAAGTAGATCTTTTTGAGGACTTTTTTTCAATAATAATTCGTTTTTTAAAATCTCCAACATGGCATCTCTCTCGTAATAAACACCACTAACCTGAACTTCTCCGGTGAGATCATATTGTTTCAATTCTTTACCTTCAATATCGGCAGGCACGGTAATTTTTACATCACCTGTTCTTGTAGCACCTTCGCCCTCAAGCAGAGTGTAGACGGTTGCTCCTTCCACTAATTTTGATTTATCAGCAACTGACTTACGAAGATCTTCGATAGCACTTCTCACTAATTCATCATGCAATCTTGATTTGGCAGAATCAATATCTTCCTTGGAAACATAGCTGATATAATCAGTAATCCCACCAACCATATTCTCTTTACTCTCAGCGTAAATTTTAGATCTGCTGTCTTCCTTAAGTCCCGGTAAGAAAAATTTTGAAGGCCCAATATTTCCTCTCTCGCCCACAATTGCTCCATACGAATCCGTAGGATCGGCGACCACAAATGCTTCCACTTTTCCGGCTCCTTGAGATGTTGCAGCTGGAACAGTGACGCCATTCGTAATTCTAAAAACAAGTCCTTCTTTTGTTTGGAATCTAGTTTGAGCAACCAAAGGCCATTCTTGATTAGTCGTATTTGTAATCGTAATTTTGCCGCTTGGATTAGCTCCTCGTTCCGAGAATTTCTTACCAGTTGGAACATTGTTTAAAGTCCTTTTAACAGTTATCTCAATCGGATAACTTGCAATCATATGGCTCGGGTGAGTATCTAATTCCGCTTTGTTTTTCTGAAAATCGGCCAACGTAATATTTACAGATTTTTCCAAAACGCTGGCGGATGGCGTTAGATAAACAGTTACTCCTGGTAGGGCAATATAAATAATAGTTAGCAGCACGAAGACGCTCAAAACTACTAACCCTATTAAGGCGTGTCTATTTGGGGCAACGATTACAAACCTTGGTTTAGACTTCTTTTCCTTTGGTTTAGCCGATTGCAGTTTTGTAACATCAACAGTTTTTTTGCCGCCTTTGTTTTTACGCAACAATTCACTTATTGAAAGTTTCCGCTCATTCATACGAGTAGGCGTATCTTCTTCCACGGAGTTTACAGTCGCTTTTAGGGGAGTGATTCTTAGTTGCTCATCATTAACGTCAGTATAAAACAAAGACGGTTTACCCTCGGAAGATCTATCATAAACAGTAATTCCAACTTCATTGGAAAGATAAGTTCCGTTTTTATCATTGGTCACAAAATAAATTGTTTTTCCAGCACTCTCAGCTTTCCTTTTTAAAATCTTTAAATTTATGATGCTTTGGAAAATAGCGGCTCTTTTGGGAATAACCACATAAACTTCAGACGCTTGAATATTGTGAATCTTATCGTAAATAGAAGTAATTTCATCGTCTATTTCAGCATAAACGACTTTTCTTGCAGAAACTACTTCCTCCTTTGAGGTATTTTCAATTTCATCCTTTTCAGGGTTATCTGGTTTTTGTTTTTTTTTGTCGACCATTAAATTTGCATTAGACGGACAACTTTCTTTAGGACTTTTGAGGGGAGAGCTTCATCGCTAATGAATGATAAGGCCAAATTAGCTAGAGCAAGAGGAACTGCATCTTGTGGAGAGTTTAGAGTTTTAGTTTCATCACTCATATTGGCAATCATTTTTGGATTCAAGAAATTAATTTGTGGTTTTTTTGCAAATGGGAGAGATTTTATCCATTCACGAGATTCCAAAATCTCTTTTATTTCGGGAAGCAAAGCTCCTCCACCGGAAAGCAAAATCTTTGATGGAAGAACTTCAATATCATTAAATTCTTCAATCGTCAAAATCACTCCGGAAAGCCAAACATCGCAGTCCGTTTGCATAGCCTCACGCACAATTCGATGAGATTGTCTTTCCAACTTATCATTGCTGTAATTTAATTTAATCTCTTCAGCTTCTTGAAAAGAAATATTCAAATTTTGAGCAAGTCTCTTTGTGAACATACGTCCTCCCAATGTAAACATTTTAGTGCCTTCTACTGTTCCATTTCTGACAATGGCTATATCCGTAGTTCCGGCTCCAATATCAATAAAAATAGCTCCAAATTGGCTACTGTCCTCATTTCCCAAACATCTTGTCAAAGCATAAGGTTCAGCGGCAATCGCCAAGAGTTCACGATCAATTTCAGAGGCAATAGTTTGCAAAGCTCCGTAATGAACTAGGGGAGCGAAGGCATTAAAAATACTTAAAGTGACTTCTTTCCCTTGGAATCCAATCGGATTACTTACCTTATATCCATCAATTCTAGTGTCTACAATTGCGGCATTCACCAATTTTACATCGATTTCATTGTATCCGGTTTCATGAGAAAGTTGGCTTCTGACAATATCAAAAGCTCTCCATTGAATTTTATGAACGATATTTTTTAATTCTGATAAATCAATTTTAGTATTAGCATCACGACGGACATAACTTGTGGTACTGGTAGCGCCTTTCACCAATTCTCCGGAAATTCCTAGAATCATTCTGGTAGTCGTGATTCCGGCCATTCTTTCCGCTTCTCTAATCGCAGTATTACAATTAGCGATCACAGAGGCAATATCAGTCACTACGCCACCTTGCATGTCTCCCAGTTTTTGCTGTTTCTTACCAACTCCAAGGACTCTTCCCTTTGCGCCTTCGGCCACACAAACAAGCGCCTTGATCATATCTGTTCCGATATCCAAGACTAAAAAACTATTTCCGTTAGTGCTGGTTTTAATTCGTCTAAAAGGTCTAAAAAAGTCCATAAAAACAGTAAAAAACTTCTAGAAAGCTAAGCAAATATACGCAATTACCTGCCCAAAATCAATTGATTTTATGCCTATTTCTTATACCACTCAACTCCCGGATCAAACACAATTTGATTGATTTTTTTATCCTCAAATCTTTCCAAACCCAGCTCAATCAATTTATCGACTAATTGTTCATAGTTTAGCCCGGAAGCAGCCATCATTTTTGGATACATACTGATAGAGGTAAATCCCGGCAGGGTGTTTAATTCATTTAAATATATTTCTCCAGTATCACGATCCAAGAAGCAATCAACTCTGGAAAGTCCGCTGCAATCCAATAATTTATAAGCCTTCAAACTGATTTCCTGAATTTTTTTCATAGTTTTCTCATCAATATTTGCAGGAATTTCCGTGCTAGATTTTCCATCAATATATTTGTCGTTGTAATCATAAAATTCTCCTCCCACGATCACTTCGCCAACAGGTGCCGCAATTGGCTCTTGATTGCCTAAAATCGCACATTCCAATTCGCGAGCGTTGATCGCTTTTTCCACTAAAATTCTACTGTCGAATCTTGCCGCGAAATCAATCGCTTCAATTAAGCCTTCACGACTTTTTGCCTTACTGATTCCCACAGATGATCCCATGTTTGAAGGTTTTACAAAGCAGGGGATTCCAATATTTTTTTCGATATCATCCAAAATTTCTTTCTGTTCTTTTTGCCAAGCTTTTCTATTAAATCCGACATAAGGAACTACGGTAACTCCGGCTGAATGTAAAATTGCCTTACATTGCAATTTGTCCATACAGGTAGAGGAAGCCAGTACTCCGCAACCAACATAAGGAATTTGGAACATATCAAAAAGTCCCTGAATAGTCCCATCTTCACCATAAGGCCCATGCAAAACAGGGAAAACAATATCAAAATCAAAAGCATGAGGTTTAGTCATAAACATCACAGGCTTGAGACTTTCGAAACTTTTACTTTTAAACTTTTCTAAACAATTTTCTCCAATTAACCATTCTCCATCATGAGTAATGCCAATTTCTAAAACTTCATATTTCTCCAGATTTAAAGATTTTATTACTGAGGTGGCAGACACCAAAGAAACCTCATGTTCTCCACTTCTCCCTCCGAAAATAACAGCAACTTTTAATTTAGCCATATTGTAAAGTTAAGAAACAATCACCCTAGTAATTCTATCATTAATTCTAGTTGTTGCCTCGTAATTAATTGTTCCAGCCCAAGAAGCAAATTGCTCTGCCGAAATCATTTCTTCTCCCGAAGCCCCTATCAAAATAGCTTCATCTTCCAGTTTTGCTTCAGGAATATCCGTTACATCCACCATGATAATATTCATACAAACTCTTCCTCTCAAAAAAGCTCTTTTGCCATGAATCAAAACATATCCGTTCGAAATTCCACGATCATATCCATCGTAATAACCGATTGGTAAAATGGCCAATTTAGTTTCATGTGACGTCTTGTAAGTGCATCCATACCCGATATATTCATCTGCCGGAATTTTTTTGATTTGAGCAATTTTTGCTTTCCACGTAAAAGCAGGGGTTAATTCAAATCCCAGGCACATATCCCTTTTTCCCTCGTGTGCCAATTCATTGGCTCTATAAGAGACATAAGTCTCTTTCGATGGCCACATGCCATAACTCGCGATGCCAACTCTTACCAAGTCAAAGTGAGTCTCCGGGAAAAGAATTGTCGCCGCTGAATTTGCACAATGTTTGATCTGAATATTAATGCCGATTTCATTTAAAATTTTCTCAGCATTCAAAAATTTCTCTATTTGAGTTCTCGCATAAGAATGATCAGTTGTGTCCTCTATATTCGCAAAATGGGTGCTCATCCCCTCAATCTCTATGTTTGAAAAACCTTGGACATATTTTGCAAAATCAGCTAACTCTTCAAGGAGTACTCCTTGCCTATTATTTCCAGTTTCAATTTTAATATGAATTTTTGCCTTTTTACCCAAATCAACAGCTTCTTTATTCAGTCTCTCAATAGTTTCTCTATTATAAACAATCATTCTCGCCTCAATTTCCACAAC
>JBAYNL010000054.1:0-7368 GCA_041678805.1 Candidatus Altimarinota bacterium
GTAGCTGTCGGCAATTTATCATCACTCATGCCTCCTTCAGTAAGTAAAGAAAGCAGATTTGGCAAAACCCAAATCATCATTCCTGCCGTTACTAAAACCAAAACCGCTAATACCGCAATCGGATAAATCGAAGCACTCCAAAGTTTCATATTAAGTTCATACTGCTTATCAAGCTGTCCAGATAGATTAAATAAAGTTATCCCCATTCGTCCAGTTTCTTCACCAGCTCTCACGATACCGGTCTCCGCCTCCGTAAAAACATCAGCAAACCTACTCATTGAGTCAGCCAAAGTAGCTCCACTTTCACAATTATGAGCCACTGTATTCAAAACTCTTCTAAATCTCGCGTTATCCGTATATCCTGCCAAAGTTTTAACGCTGTGAATCACCGGCACTCCAGAATCAACCATAACCGCCAACATATGGAAAAAATATGACTTATCTTTCAACGAAATTTTTGAATTATTAATCAAAAAATCATCAATTTTCTGAGAAAAAGTTCGATCATTTTCATCAGAAACTCCATAAATCATATCATCAGGTTCTCTAACTCTCATGCCTTTAATTTCCTCTAAAATATCACCCCCTATTCCAGCGTCCTTGATAAAATAATCGGAAGCATCGACACTAGAATCAGCGGATACACTCGGCCCTATAATAGTTTTATTTTGAGAATCCATATTTGTAAGGATATTTTAAATTATTCTTGATAAAAAGTTTCCATCGCCAAAGAAAAAATCGCTCTCTTGAAACCAACCACATCAGTATCAACCAATTGCACACTAATAGAATTCACCTTAAACAACCTTTTGTTTTGTTCCAAGTCCTTCAAAAATTCTATTAAATCCTCGTATGTCCCCTCAAATCCAGCACTAACTTGTAAAGAACCTATTTTTTCCTTATCAGTCATTCCTTTTCCAAAACCAATAGAAGTAAGATCTATATTGTTTTCCTTAGACAAATCAACAAGATCTTCAATCGCTCCATCTTGTTTAACTCCCAAGGGAACAGATCTCAACATTTCCATTCTTTGTAATTCAGAAGTAAGACCATAAGTATCTTCAGCACTTTTCATTTCAGCAATTTGCTTATTCGAAATATCCAATTCTTGCGTTTTCGAAATTACACTAGCCTTCAATTCATCAACCTGTTTCCCAATAGGTCTGACAAAAAATACAAAAGCCACTACCGAAAGCAAAATTACAAATACCCCAATTAAAGGCATAGATCTAGACTGTGTACTTATTTTTACCTCAGGAGATGCTGTTTCATTTTTACCTAACATATTTTTGATATTAAAAATTATAAAAATTAACGAGCCATCGGCGTATCAACTGGAGCCTCGACCACTGGAGTTTCACTCACAGGAACATCCACTGGAGTTTCACTTACTGCAGGTTCCACTAATTTCTCCTCAGTCTTTTCCAAAGCATTAACCACATCTGTTTTCAAATATTTAGTCGTAAGAGAAAAACTAAGGATCGTATTCCCTTCCTTGTCTTCTCCAATGCCAATTGAAGGCACAAATGGATTTTCAAAATTGGCACTTTTGTCAAAAGAAGCAATCAACTTCGCCACATCCAAAAATGGATTTTCACTACCAGCAATAGTTTTCAAAGTCATTGAAATATCACTATCACTCGATCCAGAATAAGAAAGAACATCCACCAATTCCTGACCATCATCAGCTTTTGGCAAAGTATTTCTAACATCCTTAATCACCTGAGACCATACCATGCTACTAGCCTTCAAATTATCAACAGTCTGTTTAGCGGAAACAGCCTGCAAAATTCTTTCACTCTCATATTTCGAAATCGTATTTTTATTTTCGGCCAAATCTCTGTCTAATTGCTGAACCTCAAGTTCCGCAGAAGACTTTTGCCAAAATGTATATCCAGCATAAGATATTGTCGCCAAAACAGCGATAATTCCCATTAAAAGAAACGTAGACATTTTTTTCATATTTTTTGTTTTTATTTTTTAGCTTTTATTTTGTATAATTGTACCATATTTAGAGCCAAAATTCAAGGATCCCCCAACCCCACCAACCATCTATGCAAACTCGTAAAAACTTCATCGCCAAGAACGAAGAATTCATTTGCCAAAATTGTGGACACCAAAATGCAAAACTAAAAGGTAGTTACCGAAATCACTGCCAAGAATGCCTCTATTCTCTGCATGTAGATCAAAACATTCCAGGAGACCGCCTAAGTGAATGCAAAAGTCTTATGGCTCCTGTTTCTGTTAACCAAAATGGCAAAAAAGGCTGGATTATCTATCATAAATGCAAAAAATGCGGCAAAATGATCTCAAACATGACCGCTGATGACGATAATTTCGACAACATCATTCTTCTCACTCAAACAACCAATGAATCAGCAAGAATTAAAAAAATTAGAGACTAAATTATTGAAAAATTTCCAAGAATTTTTGCCAAAAAAATCCACTGTCATTTTAGGAGTATCTGGAGGCCCAGATTCCGTTTTTTTATTATATCTTTTGGATAAATTAACAAAATCACACTCCCTAAAAATTATCGTCGCTCACGTAAATCATCTTTTACGTGGAATTGAAAGTGATCTAGATGAAAAATTCGTAAAAGATCTAACCGAAAGCAATAATCACCTATTTTATTTACTTAAGAAAGACGTCAAAAAATTAAGTAAAACACTAAAAAAAGGATTGGAAGAAACCGGTCGCGAAATTCGCTATCAATTCTTTCATGAATTGGCAAAAAAACACAAAGCCAACTTCATCATAACTGCACACCAAGCTGATGATAACCTTGAAACCATTATTATGAATTTTGCCAGAGGGGCCGGATTCAAAGGACTTGCTGGAATGAAAGAAATCGAACAATTAACAACAAAACTTCAACTTTTAAGACCTCTTCTCGACACTTCTAAAGATCAAATTTTGGAATATTTAAAAACAAATAAAATTCCTTTCCGTACAGACAAAAGTAACAAAGATATTATTTATAAAAGGAATTATATCCGCCACAAAATCATCCCCTCTCTAAAAAAGATCAATCCGAATATTGCCGATACGGTAGCCAAAAACACCAAGAATTTCCGTGAAACATTAACACTCCTTGAAACTCAATCTCTCAATTGGATCAACAAAAATTTAATCAACAAATCTCCTTCAAAAATCAATGCAAAAACCCTTCGTAAACAACCAAAAACTCTTCAAAAAGAAATCATCCTTCAACTTTACAAAAATTTTATCGGCAACACTAAAAATATCGAAACTCCCCATGTCGAAGAAGTATTAAAAATTATCAACAGCGGAGTTGGGAACAAAAAAAAGAACCTTGGCAAACTAATCTTCTCCATCAAAAACAACATTCTCAGCATAAAAAAATCCGCATAAATATAAGGCCGAAGAACTCTTGAAAAAACCCACAAAAAAGTCCAGTATTAGAGTACTTTTTAATAAATAAATTTCTACACATGCCCGCTTTACCACCATCACCACGTCGAAGTCCTATAATATATATTGTCATCATAGCCCTTTTAGCGGCTTCCGCATTGATGATTTTCAACCCAACTCAAACCCAAAGTCAGGAAATAACTTTGAACCAATTTGTTTCCGAAGTTCAATCAGGCACAATTCGTCAACTAAGCGTCTCCGATAATAAAATCAGCATCGAGATGGTTGATGGCGCAAAACAATACGTATACAAAGAACCAGGATCGACTGTTTACGAGATTCTTGAAAAAACTGGAGTAACAAATGATATCATTTCAAAACTTCCAATCATCATAACAAACACTGAAGGAAATAAATTTTGGACAGACCTATTAATAGGAGTCATTCCTTTTTTATTGATCGTAGGATTCTTTGTTTTCATGATGCGTTCAGCTCAATCAAGCAATAATCAAGCCATGTCATTTGGGAAAAGCCGCGCTAAACTCTATGACAAAGGCAAACAGAAAACTACCTTTGATGATGTTGCCGGAATAGAAGAGGCAAAAGAAGAACTTTCTGAAATAGTGGACTTCCTAAAAGAACCTCAAAAATATTTAGCAATGGGTGCAAAAATTCCAAAAGGAGTTATGCTTTTTGGCCCTCCAGGAACAGGTAAAACCCTACTCGCAAGAGCTATCGCGGGAGAAGCAGATGTACCGTTTTTTAATATTTCCGGTTCAGAATTCGTAGAAATGTTCGTAGGAGTCGGAGCATCTCGCGTAAGAGACCTTTTCAATAAAGCAAAAAGAAATGCTCCTTGTATCATCTTCATAGATGAGATCGATGCAGTGGGTCGCCATAGAGGCGCCGGAATGGGAGGAGGTCATGACGAAAGAGAACAAACCTTAAACCAAATTCTTACCGAGATGGACGGCTTTGAAACAGGCACAAATGTAATTGTTATCGCCGCTACAAACAGACCTGACATCTTGGATCCGGCATTACTTCGCCCAGGTAGATTTGATCGCAGAGTTGTAGTCGATATGCCAGATTTAAAAGCTAGAGAAGATATTTTAAAAGTACACGGCAGAAATAAACCAATGGGAAAAAATGTTGATCTTTCAATTATTGCCAAAATCACTCCTGGATTCACCGGAGCAGATATTGAAAACTTAATGAACGAAGCCGCTATTCTCGCCGCAAAAAACGGCAAGAAAAAAATCACCATCGAAGAACTAGATAAATCCGTTGAAAAAGTGGCAATGGGTCCAGAGAAAAAATCTCGCGTTTTAAATAAACAAGAAAAGGAAATCACCGCTTATCATGAACTGGGACATGCTTTGGTTGGCCATTTGTTACCTGGATGCGACCCTGTTCACAAAGTTTCTATTATCTCACGAGGAATGGCCTTAGGAGTTACTTGGTTCCTTCCTGAAGAAGACACTCACTTAGTCGCAAAAAGTAAATTTGAAGACGAAATATGTTCATTCTTAGGAGGATACGCTTCTGAAGAAGTATTCTTTGGAGAAATGACTACAGGAGCATCTAATGATTTACAAAGAGCCACTAAACTAGCTCACAACATGACCACAAAATATGGCATGAGTGAACTTGGCCCAATTATTTTTGGAGAAGGTAATGATGAAATTTTCTTAGGAAAAGATTTTGGACACATGAAAAATTATTCTGAAGCAACAGCCGCAAAAATTGATGAATTAACTAAAAAATTAATTGATAAATGTCACAAAAAAACTCAAGATCTCATCACTAAGAATAAAGATCTAATCAAAAAAATGGCTGCAGATTTAATTAAAAAAGAGACTTTATCACGAGAAGAATTTGAAGCTTATTTCACTAAACCATTAAAAGCATGAACAGTGCCAATATTAAAATAAATCCCCTCTTAAAAGATTCTTCAAAAAATGATGGTCCAATCGGGAAAGAATATGGACAACTATCTCTCGATATTTTTCATCTCGATAAAGAAATCATCGTCCTAGCCCCAATTGCAGGAGTAAAAGAGGAAGATATTTCCATCTCAATCACCGAAGACGTTCTGGTAATAAGGGGAAATCGCCAAAGTAAATACGAAGTATCAGAAGAAAATTACTACACCAAGGAATGTTTTTGGGGAAATTTTTCCAGATCAATTGTTTTGCCACTTGAGGCCGACACCAAAAATATCAGTGCCAAATTTGAACACAACGTACTTGAAATTCATATTCCAAAACCAGACCCCGAAACAGAAGGACCTAAAGTTATTAAAATAAACGGCTAATGTTAAAAATAACCAAAGCTATTATTCCAGTAGCTGGACTAGGAACCAGATTCTTTCCGGCAACCAAAGCTATTGCCAAAGAAATGTTACCAATTGTAGATAAACCCTGTATTCAATATCTCGTAGAAGAAGCTATTGCAAGCGGAATAAAGGAAATTATTTTTGTCATAAGCAAAGATAAACCCTCTATTCAAGAACATTTCAAAACCAGTTTAAAACTTTCCAAAATTCTCCAAGAAAGAAATAAAAAAGAAGAACTTAATCTCCTTCAAAAAATTGATAAGATGGCAAAATTTTCATATGTTTATCAACCAAAACCATTGGGAGACGGACACGCTATTTTGTGCGCCAAAAAACTAATAGGAAAAGACGAACCATTCGCCGTCTTATTTGGAGACGACATCTGGGATTGCAAAACTCCGGCACTTCTACAACTAATAAAACATTTCAATAAATTTAAATCCCCTGTTATCGCTTTAGAAAAAATTCCAAAAGACAAAACTTATAAATACGGCATCGTTGGAATCCAAGAAGATAAAAGTAATCCAAAAGGTCTCCATACTTTAAAAAGTTTTGTAGAAAAACCCAATCCCGAAAAAGCTCCCTCAAACCTTGCCATCACCGGAAAATACATCGTCACGCCTGAACTATTTAAATATCTCTCCAAAGCCCATTCCAGCACTTCAGACAAAGAACTCCGCTTAATTGATGGCATGCGCTCCTTCATCAAAGATCAACCTATCTATGGATGTGAAATAGAAGGTAAAAGATTTGATACCGGAGACAAATTAGGATACCTAAAAGCAGTCACCCACTTCGCTCTAAAAGACAAACTCCTTGGGGCATCTTTCAAAAAACACCTCCAGAGCCTTGATTTATAGGCAATTTTGGAGTAAGATATCCTGATTCACAAAAACAAAAAATAAAAACAAAATTATATGTCATCTACTGACGTCCACCCTTTAATCGCAGAAGCGGATAAAAAGAAAAATGAAGGTAAGCACGTAGAGGCAATTAAGATCTGCGAAAGAGTTCTTTTGTCAGACTTAAATTGCAAAGAAGCTTATGAAGAAATTGGAGACAATTATTTAAGTCTAAGACAATACGACAAAGCTGAAAAAGCTCTGAAACAAGCTTTAAAAGTAGACAATACTAGTTCAAATGCAAACTATCTATTAGGATTCGTTTACTCTTGCAATGGCAATTGGGATAAATCTGTAGATCTATTGGAAAAAGCAGACAGTCTATTCCCAAATCATCCAGAAATTTTACGTTGTCTAGGATGGAGTATGTATCACAACAGTGAAAGAAAAAGAGGAATCATCCTTCTTGAAAGATCTTTATTTTTAGCTCCACATGATCCTTTAATTTTAAATGATCTCGGAGTTTGCTATCTAAATGAGAAGAATTTCGAAAGAGCAGCAGTCTTATTCAAAAAAACTCTCCAAATTGAACCAGGAAATCAAAAAGCAAAAGAATGCCTAAACGCCGTAAAATTCTTCCAAAGAGAATTTGATAAGTTGCGAGACAATAAGTAGCGAGGTATAATAAAGTCAACCTTTACCTCATTCATATGAATAAAAAATTCCTTTATATTTTTGGAGTTATCATCGTTATTACTATTGTTATTATTATTTTGAGTTTGAAAAGTTGCCAACCAAGAGTAAAAGAACAAC
>JBAYNL010000055.1:0-7284 GCA_041678805.1 Candidatus Altimarinota bacterium
CTCGATAATTGTTCCATTTGTGAGCTGGGATACGAGTGTATGTGTATGAACGGAGTTAATATCAAATTCTGCACATATACGTATATGGATGCCAATGATTGCAATTATTGCGATATCACAATGTCTTGCGGGAACTGCTTCGGATGTGTCGGACTACAGCATAAAAATTATTGTATTTTAAATAAACAATACACGAGGGAAGAATATGAAACACTGCTCCCAAAAATTATTGAACACATGAAGAAGACAGGGGCATGGGGCGAGTTTTTCCCTGTTTCCTTATCTGCTTTTTGTTATAACGAGACATTAGCTCAAGAATATTTCCCTTTAAAAAAAGAGGAAGCTTTAGCTAAAGGTTATAGCTGGAAAGATATAGATAAAAAAGAATATCAACCTCAAAGTTACGATTTGCCGGATTTGATAAACGAAGTCCCAGACTCAATTATTAATGAAATTTTAGTCTGCGAATCATGTGGTAAAAATTATAAAATTATTCAATCTGAACTCGATTTTTATCGCAAAATGGGTCTCCCAATTCAAAGAAAGTGTCCAACCTGTCGCCATTTAGACAGGATTGCTTTAAGGAATCCTCGAAAGTTAACTGATCGTCCATGTGACAAATGTGGAGTCAAAATGGTCACTACTTATTCAAAAGAAAATCCAGTTACCGTATACTGCGAGAAGTGTTATCTGGAAACTGTAATCTAAATTAATGAGCACTAAAGAAAAACAATGTAGTAACTGCCAAGAGTCTTTTTTAATTACAGAATCAGACGCGAGTTTTTATAAGAAAATACATGTTCCAGATCCGCAAAATTGCCCTAAATGTAGATTAGTTAGAAGATTATTAGAAAGAAATGCGCGCAATTTGTATTATAGAAAATGCGATTATAGTGGCGAAAAAATAATTTCTCAATACCACGAAAATCATTCATTTCCCGTGTACAGCCAAGATATTTGGTGGAGCGATAAATGGGACGCCTTAGACTACGGACAGGATTTTGATTTTTCAAAATCATTCTTCGAACAATTCAAGGAACTAAGCAATAAAGTCCCCCATTTTTCAACATTTATAGTAGGGGGCACTCTCCAAAATAGTGATTTCACAAATTGCACCGGATATCTAAAAAACTGTTATCTGATTTGCGAAAGTGATTATGATGAGGATTGCTACTATTCGAATTTATTAAAAAATTCTAAAAATTTAGTAGACTGTTCAATCTGTTACGATAGCGAATTATGTTACGAATGTATCGATTGTATGAATTGCTACAATCTCAAATATTCTCAGGATTGCGATAGTTGTAAAAACAGTTTTTTCCTTAAAGATTGCCGTTCTTGCGAAGATTGTATCGGCTGTATTAATCAAGTCCACAAGCAGTACATGATTCGTAATAAGCAATATACAAAGGATGAATATGAGAAAATAAAAGACGACATGAATATAAATACCAACTCTGGAATAACCTCTTTAGCAAAGGAAGTTGACGCATTCTTCCAAAAACAATTTCATCGAAATTTACACGAAGAATACAATGAAAATAGCTTCGGAGACCATCTGTATCACTCTAAAAATGCAGAAGAATGTTTTGATAGCAAGGATATTGAAGATTGTAAATATTGTGAAAAACTTTCTTTGAAAGTAAAAGATTCCATGGATTACAACTCATGGGGGGATAAAGCTGAACTGATTTATCAATGTTCAGCCTGTGGCACAAATATTCATAATTTAAAATTCTGTAGTACCTGTGTTGCCAATCTTAATGATTGTGAATACTGTGAACAATGCACAGCCTGTAGTCAATGCTTCGGCTGTTTTGGTCTTAAACATAAGAAATATTGCATCTTGAATAAACAATATTCCGAGGAGGAATATACGGATTTAAAAAATAAAATTATCGGCCAGATGAAAAAGGAAAATGAATATGGCGAGTTTTTCCCAAAAGAATTTTGCACTTTTGCATACAACGAAACTATTGCGATGAATCATTATCCCTTAACAAAAGAGCAGGCTTTAGCACAAGGATATACATGGAAAGATCCAGATAAAAGAGAATTTAAATCTCAGACATGTGCGGTTACTGAAAACATCAACGATGTAAAAGATGATATTATTGATGAAATTTTAGCATGTAAAAATTGTCATAAAAATTTCAAAATTATTAAACCTGAATTGCAATTTTACCGATCTCAAAGCCTTTCTATTCCTCAGTTTTGCCCAGACTGCAGACATTTATCAAGAATGGGGAAAAGAACTGCTCCGGAACTGCACAATACAAAATGTGCAAAATGTGGAGATGAAACGATGACCAATAATACAAGTGGACATGAAATATATTGTCATAAATGTTATCTCGAAACTGTAATCTAAATCTATGAATATTAAGGTTTGTAAAAATTGTGATATTGAATTCCAAGTGGCTGATAAAGATCAGGAGTTTTATAAAAGAATAGATGTGCCAGAGCCGACGCTTTGTCGTGTTTGCCGTCATCAGAGACGCTTAGCCGTTCGTAATGAATCCAGTTTATATAGAAGGAAGTGCGACCTTTGTGGAAAGGATGTAGTGGCTATTTATTCGGAGGATAAGCCGTTTAAACAATATTGTAATGCTTGTTTTTTTGGAGATAAATGGGATGGGAAAACTTTTGGACGCGACTTTGATTTTAGCCGTTCATTTTTCGAACAACTCGTAGAATTACAAAAAGAAGTCCCCCGTTTAAATACAGGAAGTCTTAATAATGAGAATTCCGAATATACTAATTTCTGTGGAGATTGCAAAAATTGCTACATGACAATTGCCTCAGAAAAAGCGGAAGATTGTTATTACTGTAAATTATGTCAGACCAATAAAAACTGTTGTGACTGCGATTATTTGTGGGACAGCGAACTTTGTTATGACTGTGTTAATATCCACAATTGTTATCATTGCGTGGGGTGTATTCAATCTCAAAACAGCTCGGATTGTTATTTCAGTTATGATATCAAATCGTGTAAAAATTGTATTTTCTGCTACAACCTTTCCAATAAAGAATACTGCATTTTTAATAAAAAACATTCTAAAGAAGAATACGAAGCCTACAAAAATTCGTTGGGAATAAATACATATTCTGGCTACCAGAACGCCTTTAAACAGGTTCATAGGATTTCCACAAAAGACGCTATCCATAAAGCCGTAGATATCGTAAATTGCGAAAATTCCACCGGTGATAATTTAAAAAATTGTAAAAACGCTACTCTCTGTTTTGATATGCAGGACACGGAAGAATGCGCTTATTGCATCGAAGGAGATGCTAAATATTGTTATGACTGCAGTAACATTTACTACAAACCGGAACTTTCTTACGAAATTATGAGTGCACTCCAACTTTATAACTGCAAATTTTCATTCTACAGCCACTATTGCAACGATATTACATATTGTGACGCTTGTTATTATTCATCTGATCTCTTCGGCTGCGTAGGGCTTAGTCATGCCAAATATTGTATTTTGAATAAGCAATATTCGGAAGAAGAATATAAAATATTGTTGCCGAAAATTATTGAGCACATGCGAAAAACTGAACAGTATGGTGAATTTCTCCCAGTATCACTTTCTCCATTCGCCTACAACGAAACAATTGCTCAAGAGTGGTTCCCATTAACAAAAGAACAAGCTTTAGAAAGAAATTATAAATGGAAAGATAAAGATGATAAGGAATATATCAAACAAGAATTATCAATTCCTGAAGATATAAAAGACATTCCAAATGATTTTACTCAAATCATTTTATCTTGCCGAGTTTGCGACAAAAACTACAAAATTATCGCTCCAGAACTAGCTTTTTACCAAAAAATGGAGATACCTGTTCCAAGAGAATGTCCAACTTGTAGGCACAATAAAAGAATGCTTTTCAAAAATCCAAGAGAACTCTGGGACGTAAATTGTACTAAATGTGGAACACATGTAAGCACCTCATATCCCGCTGAGAAAAAGCAAAAAATTTATTGTGAAAAATGTTACTTAGAAACAATATACTAATTCAATGAATCAAAAAATTTGCGAAAATTGCGAGCACGAATTCCCGATCACTGACTTCGATCAAGCTTTTTACAAACACAGAGATGTGCCTGAACCGACTCTTTGTCCTGATTGTCGTCAGCAACGCAGAATCTCATATCGCAATGAAAGAAAACTTTATAAAAGAAAGTGTGCCTTAAGTGGAAATGAAATAATCTCCATTTATTCTCCGGATAAACCATGTGTGGTTTTTGGAACTGATGATTGGTGGAGCGATAAATGGGATGGACTTGATTATGGCAGAGATTTTGACTTCAATAAGCCTTTCTTTGAACAATTTGATGACCTTAGTGAAGTTGTCCCAAGACCTGCAATGGTAAATATGTTTAGTGAAAATTCTCTTTATACAAACCATTCTGCCTACAACAAAAATTGTTATATGTGTATGAACACCGGCTACTGTGAAGATTGTTTGTATATGGGAAATTATAATCTTTACAACAAAAATTGTATGGATTGCGTGGCGCTTCAAAATGGAGAATTATGCTATTTCTGCACAAATACAAAGACGGCTACAAATTCCAAATATCTTTATGAATGTATGAATTGTCATGATTCGCAATTCCTTTATGATTGTCATTCCTGCAGTAATTGTTTTATGTGTTTTAATCTCAGGCATAAGGAATATTGCATCATGAATCAGCATTATTCTAAAGAAGAGTATTTGGCGAAAATTAGCGAGCTCATGCCAAAAACAAGCGATGAATATGAGAAAACTTTTGGAGAATTTAAAAAAATAATGAGGGAGTCGGCTATTCATAAATTTGTTATAGCTGAGAACTGCGAAAACACAACTGGTGATAATATTTTTAATAATAAAAACGCTAAAGATAGTTATTATACTTTTGGGTGTGAAGATGTTGCTTATACTTATGATTGCGGCGAATTAAAGGATTCTCTCGATGTTACAGAACCTTTTAAAGGAGAATTGGAATACGAAACTCACGCTTGCAATTGGGGATATAATCTCATCTCTACTTCAAAATGTTATGAAGTACATGATTGTTTTTATTGCCAATATTGTTGGAATTCAGATCATCTTTTTGGCTGTTTTGGACTAAAAAAGAACAAATACTGCATCTTTAATAAACAGTATACGAAAGAAGAATATGAGGTGCTGGTCCCAAAAATTATTGAACATATGAAACTTACAAATGAGTGGGGTGAATTTTTCCCAATTTCAATGTCACCATTCGGTTATAATGAAACAATCGCTCAAGATTATTATCCAATTACCAAAGAAGATGCCTTAAAGAAAGGATGGAGATGGCAGGATGTTGACAAGAAAGAATATCAGTCTCAGAATTACACTGTTCCACAACCCATAGAGAATGTTCCGGATGCAATTATTAACGAAATTTTGGCTTGTAAAAGCTGCAAAAGGAATTTCAAAATAATCTCCTCGGAACTGGATTTCTATCGCAAACTTTCATTGCCGATTCCAAATAAATGTTATGATTGTCGTCATCTTGAGCGAATGAATCTCAGAAATCCTCGTCATCTTTGGGATAGGAAATGTGGAAAATGCGGAGTGACCATCGAGAGCAGTTATTCGCCAGATCGATCGGAAAAGGTATACTGTGAAAAATGTTATATTCAAACTGTCGTTTAATAATAAAACTCAAATATGCGCTATCGAATAGACGAATTATTGGTTAGAAAAGGATTGGTAGAGAGTCGTTCTCAAGCCCAGCTTTTGATTAAGGAAGGGAAGGTTTTAACAGCTCAGGGAGTAGTTCAAAAACCGGGCCAAAAACTCAGTTTGTCAGCTAAAATCATGATTCCTGTAAATGAACAATATGTGGGTCGTGGAGCTCATAAAATCAAAGCTGCCATCGAAAAATATAACATCAATTTAAAAGGTAAAGTGATTGCTGATGTTGGAGCATCAACGGGTGGATTTACCGATTATGTTCTTCAAAATAATGCGGGTAAAGTTTATGCAATAGATGTAGGGCACGGACAACTTTCAAAAAAACTTTTAGGAGACGAAAGAGTAATTAATATGGAGGGAACAGATATCCGTAACGTTAAAGAGTTGCCGGAAAAAGTCGATCTTGCAGTAGTGGATTTATCATACATTTCTTTGAAGTTAACATTGAAAAACATCTTCGCTCTTATTAAAGAGAAAGGATCTGCGATATGCTTGTTTAAGCCACAATTTGAGGCAGGGAAAGGTGTTGTTCCAAGAGATGGAGTAATTAAAGATGAAGTACTTCGCGAAAAAGTTCTCAAAAATTTCTTAGCTTGGGTCGGGTTACAAAATTATCAATTACCAAAAGTTCTAAAATCTCCAATAGTTGGCAAAGAAGGAAATGTAGAATACTTATTGTATTTCCAAAAAATAAAAGAGCTTAAAGTTATCCAATAAGGGTTTTGATTCCCAAAATGAATGTCACGGATATTGCTACTCTTTTTACCCATAAATTTCCCTTCAAATATTGTAAGCGAGTACCAATAACACCGCCGAGAGTTCCGCATACAGCCATTGTAATTGCAAGAAGAGGAGCCTTTTCTAAAATGTTAGTAGCATGAGCTAAATAAGCCGTTTGGAAAACGTTTATAATGGCATAAGTAGGCATTGTATAAACCATCGATTCAATAAAAGTCATTTTAAAAATCACAACAAAAAACAAAGTCATAAACATTCCGGTGCCCCCAAACAGCCCATTTACAATATTAATAAGGATCGAAAAAATAGCGGCATATAAGAGTGAAACAAAATTAATTTTAAGATGTTCTCTTTTATGCACGCCCTTATCTTTCGCAATAAATAGATATACGGCAGTAAAAAGAAGGCAGCCGGCAAGCATCTTTTCAAACAAAAATCCGTTAAATTTATACTGCACAAGATAGGTGCCTATCGCAGTTCCGATCAATCCAAATACTATTAAAACAATAAACAAAAGCTTATTAACTTTCATCTTTTTGAAATGGATTGCGCCTGCCGCAATCGTCATAAACATTGTCGCAATCTTATTTACAGTAAGAGCATCTAGATAATTACTAGAGACAAAAATCAGCATTAAAGGAAACATTATTAACGAAGTGGCTCCTCCAGAAAAAGAGCCCGTTAAAGTAGCAAAAATTGCTATAAATCCCGCTGTTAGCGCTACTGACAGATCACTCATTTCATAAAGTTATCAAGTATGCTAATTTTAAAGAGCTTTAGTCCTATTTGCAATTATCAAACCCAAATGGCTGAATACTTCGACATCCTAGACGA
>JBAYNL010000056.1:0-7222 GCA_041678805.1 Candidatus Altimarinota bacterium
CTCCACCCCCTTGCGAGGACTACCACCTCAAGGTAGCGCGTCTACCAGTTCCGCCATCTGGGCATATTCGTAAATTTTTCAAAAAACCGCGCGGATTCTAACACAAAATTATTTTTGTTCAAAATCTTTAGTACTATTTAACACCACTTGTACCGTATTTTCTTTTCCATCTCTCCAAAATCTTATATCGATTGAATCTCCAGGATTATAATTTTTAATCACCTTATTTAAGGGATGGTTTAGATCAATTTTTGAGTCATCAACCTCTAAAATCACATCCCCCTCTCTCAGCCCAACCTTATAAGCATTACTTTTTTTCATAACAGCATCCTCCATACCATTTTTATCTCCCGCCAAAAGAGCGCCAAAAGACAAAGACTTATCCAACGCCTTCGCCTCTTTTTCTGTAAGCATCACAAATCTCACTCCAAGAGCAGGATTAATAATTTCTCCATTTTTTTTCACACTAATAATCGTCTGCTTAAGATCATCAATTGGTATCGCAAATCCTATTCCAGGAGCCACCTCTTCCAAAGCCGTCACCATTCCTATCACTTCCCCATCAAGATTTACCAAAGGCCCCCCACTATTTCCAACATTAACAGAAGCATCCACTTGAATCAGCCCAGCCAAATTTTCACTTAGACCTTTAAAATCATAATAGTAAGCCGAAACACTACGATCTAAAGCGCTAACAATTCCCGCCGTAACAGAATGGTCATAAGTCATTAACATATTCCCAACAGTAAAAATTTTCTGCCCAACTTGTAATTTTTCAGAATCTCCTAATTTCACCACCGGAAAATCATTCTTAAATCCATCCGTCACAATTTTCAAAACAGCTACATCATCAAAAGGATCCTGCCCCACAAGAACAGCCTGATATTCAGAACCATCACTAAAAATAATCTGATAATTAGATGTACTAGTAGTTCTTTTAACCACATGCTTATTCGTCAAAACAAGCCCACTTTGATCAAATACAAAACCAGTCCCACCGCTTATATCCTTTTTTGATTTAATAGAATCATCAACAACCCTAATCGACACCACTGCCGGCATCACCCTTTGGACAGCTCCAACCATCGCCTCATCTTCCACATAAACTCTACCTTGAAGCCACTCTTCCATCCTCAAAGTAACTCTCGAATCAAAAGCATACATCCCCAAAAAAGCCGCAAGCATTCCAGCTGAAAAAGTAGCAATAACCAATAAAATCACCACAACTTTTAATTTTCCTTTTTGTTTTTTCATAATAAATGAGGTTATAACACAAGCATTCTATTCTCCTTTAGAATTTTTTCAATTTACATTTTTAAGTCCCCCCATATAATGAGCGAGGGACCAATTCATAACCAATTCTTCCATGAGCCAAATCCAACAACAGGATCGCGATTTATTCGAGCTGATCGAATCGGAGAAAAAAAGACAAGCAGAAGGAATTGAACTTATCCCTTCCGAAAATTACACTTCGGAGGCTGTAATGGAAGCATGTGGATCAATTTTGACAAACAAATATTCTGAAGGATATCCGGGAAAACGTTACTACGGCGGACAAGAAAATATTGATAAAATAGAAACCCTTGCAATCGAAAGAGCAAAAAAACTTTTTGGAGCAGAACATGTCAACGTACAACCATATTCAGGCTCTCCCGCAAATTATGAAATCTATTTTGCCCTATTGAATTTTGGAGACACCGTTATGGGTCTAAAACTAGATCAAGGCGGACATATCACCCATGGTCTTCCAATCGGATTTTCAGGAAAAGCCTACAACTTCATTCCTTATGAGGTAGAGAAAGACACCGGCAAAATCGATATGGAAAAAGTTCGCGCATTAGCTTTAGAACATAAACCAAAATTAATCGTTGCCGGATATACAGCCTATCCTCGAGATATCGAATGGAAAAAATTTAAGGAAATCGCTGACGAAGTAGGAGCCATGACAATGGCCGACATTTCTCATACAGCAGGACTTATTGCAGGAGGTGAACTCGAATCCCCTGTTCCATACTTTGATGTAGTCATGACTACAACTCACAAAACACTTCGTGGCCCAAGAGGAGCCATCATTATGTGCAAAGAAAAACATGCAAAAGCAATAGATAGAGCCGTCTTCCCTGGAATGCAAGGAGGTCCTCACGAACATATCATTGCCGGAAAAGCAATTGCTTTCGGCGAAGCTTTAAAACCTGAATTCAAAGAATACGCGAAACAAATCAGAAAAAACGCAGTCCATTTAGCAGAAGAACTTAAAAAACATGGATTCAAACTAGTTTCAGATGGCACAGATACTCATCTAATTTTAGTTGATCTGACAAATAAAGGAGTTCCGGGAAAAATTGCCCAAGCAATGCTGGATACAGTCGGAATTACTCTAAATAAAAATACTGTTCCTTTTGACACGCGTTCGCCAATGGATCCATCTGGTATTCGCCTAGGAACACCAGCCGTCACCACTCGTGGCATGAAGGAACCAGAAATGGACCACATTGCAGACTGGATTGACAGAGTAATTTCAAACATCGACAACGTCGAAATGCACAAACAAATCAAAGAAGAAGTAAAAGAAATGTGTTTGAAGTTCCCAGTTCCAGGGATAAAATAGCGAGAAATGCGGTAGGAAGCGAAGCGAATTTGAGCTCCGCGAAAATAAGCGTAGCGAAGTAGAAAAAGTGCAGAAATTTTGCGACGGCCAGGAGCAAAAAATTTCAAGCTTTTTCAGCATTTCCCTATTGAAAAAGTAGCGAGAACAGCGGTCCGAAAGAGATTTCATTATTCCGTCCTTTTTACCACAATCAGGGTAATATCATCCATCTGTTTGAAATCACCACAGAATTGTTTTACATCGGTTAAAATAGCCTCTTTCACCGCAAGGGACGTCTCTAAATCCTTGCCAAAATTTTGAACAGCATTTTGGAATCTCTCCATTCCATACATCTCATCTTTATTTTTCCAAGCCTCAGGAATTCCATCACTATAAATCACTAAATAATCGCCCACCTGAAAATCAATTTCTTGTAATTTAATTACTTTTGAAATATCCGGCAACATTCCTAACGCAACTCCGCCTCCAGGAGCAAGCTCAACTTTTCTCTCTTTTGACTTATAGTGAATAATTTGATCATGTCCCGCACTTACATAAGAAAATTTATTATTAGAAGCATCCCACTGCATCAAACACAAAGTCATAAACATATTTGTGAGCGTCTTTGCTTTGAGAACTCTATTTACCTCAACAATCACTTTTTCCAAATTAGTTTCAGTGGAATAACCATAAAAAAGAGCACTCGCGATTGAACTCACTATTCCAGCAGGAACTCCATGTCCAGTAACATCACCAAGATAAAACAAAAGTTTTTCATCAGAAATTTTTAAGAAATCATACATATCACCTCCAATCTCCTCTGCCGGAATAATTCCAGAAGAAATTTCCAATCCTTTGATTTGAGGCATAACCTTAGGGAGTAATTGTTGCTGAATAGTAGAGGCAATTTTAAGCTCACTAGTAACACGTTCTTGATACAGCTTTGCTTCAACTGAAGATTCCAAATCTTTCGCCATTTTATTAAAAGCCTCTCCCAAGAAATTCATTTCATCACCAGTTTGAATATCAACTTGAGCTTTAAAATTCCCCTTCGCGATCTCATCAGCCTCAACTACTAATTTCCCTATAGGCTTAGTAATTTTTGAAGCCATTACGAATGACATCAACATTCCTAACATAATACCAAATGCCGCCAAATAAATAATTCTATGAGTAATCAAAGCTACCCTTTCATCAAGATGAGTATATGTAACCTCATAAATAACAGAATATTTTTCAGTAGCAGGAACAACAAAATATTTAATAAAAGTTCCAACCTCTAGAGGAGCAACAACTTTCTCATCCTTATCAACATACGAAACATTATCATTATCATTATCATCCATCTTCAAGAAAAGATTTCTACCTTCCATCGTCCTGAAAGAAATATTTTCCGATTTTACTTGACCCAAAAGCAAGTTATCATCAATCAATCTATCAACACCTTCATAACGTTTTCCCTTATCACTAATCGAGTCATACACCACCTTCCCATCATATGACACCACTTTAACCGAAAGCACATCTTCATTCTGACTCAACGTAGACCGAATCTCTCTATTGAAATAAACAAATCCATTTTGTTCCAAATATAATTCATAATTATAAACAATGTTTGGAGCAGTCAACTTGGCAAAAGCCAACACATTTACATAAATATCCTCAGCCATTTCCTGTTTCTTTTCAGTAATAAACAAATGAGCAGCCAATCCAAAAAGCACCACCATTAAGGCTGAAATCGCTATAATCAATTTGTTACGAATTGTTATTTTCATAATTACTTGATGGTTAACTCATCAAAATGAATAATTCCATCAATAGGTGGATTAACTTCTAATTTATTATTAAAAGCATAAACTGTTTCATATTCAAAAAGAGGCACTCCAAACACATCATCTTCAATCAGCACCTTCATCGCCTCTTGAAGATCCTTGCGACGACTTAAATCATCCATTTCAGTCATACTTACGTCAATCAACTTATCAACATATTCATTTTCATATCCCCAATAACTATATGTTCCCACACTATGAACGATGGAATGTAAAAATTCAGAAGCATCTCCCATTTCAGACTTGAATCCCAAGAAATAAAGATCAGCCTTATGGGCTTCCATAGATTTCAATAACTCAACCCCATCCAAATATGAAACCACCACGTTTACACCGACTTCACCCAATTTTTGTTTCACATAATCTCCCAAAACAGTTAATCCTTGCATCAAATGGAATTGCACAGTTTTTCCTTTAATTTTAGTTTCTTCAACCAATAATTTAGCCTTTTCCATATCGTACTTGTGATCCAAAATTTTGGGATTAAAACCCATTATTCCTCCACTCACAAATTGGCTAACTCGTCTGGCATAACCTCCTACAGACGTAATTAAGTCATCTTGATTGATTACAAAAGAAACCATCTCTCTATTATTAAGATCTTTCATCAACACAGACTGCATATTAAAAACGATAAACTGAACCTCAAGACTTGGGATTGTCACCACATTAAAACCCTCCTCTTTAACAGTTGCAACGCCATCATAAGGCACAAAAACAATCAAATCGACCAAGTCATCAAATAACATCTGCACTCTTTCAAATTTATCGATCTTTGAATGCAACTCCACCGTCTCAAATTGCGCCTTTTTTCCCCAATAACCATCAAACCTCTTCAACACAATTTTCTTTCCAGAATCCCAAGACTCAAATTCGTAAGAACCAGTCCCTATCGGAATTTTTATTTCTTCATTTTGTAACTCAGAAGGAATAATTAAAATCATGGAAAGTCTCTGTAAAAGCAAAGGATCAGGCTCTTTAGTAGTAATTTTCAAGGTTAAATCATTTTCAATCTCAATAGAGTTTATGGTCTCCATCATCCCTGGAAGCTGTGAACCTTCATAACTCTTAGCCCTCTCCAAACTCGCTATCACATCCTCTGCATTAAAATTACTACCATTCTGAAATTTCACATTTGGTCTTAATCTAAATTCCCAAGTTAAATCATCCAAAAGTCCCCAATTCACCGCTAAAGACGGCTTAATTTTTAAATTTTTGTCTGTCCTCACCAAAGGCTCATAAATATTGCTCAACCTTTGTCTGGTGGTAGGATCGGCAAGCGTAGGCTCTAATTTCACAGGTTCATCAGGATAAACCACTCTTAAAATTTTCATTTCAGAAACGATTCTTCCATTACCAGTATTACCAAAGTTTTTAATAGTATTCCAAAGCCCTCCCTGTGTAAGACCAAGAAGCTCAATCAGAACAAAAATAAATATTGCTCCAAACAGAGTTCCAAATACATACTTCGATATTTTTAGAAATATTTCCTTCATTTATTAACAAATTTAGATTCGAAAATATCCCTATATTATATCAGAAAAATAGCCCGAAAAAAAGGCTTTATCCTCACGTCTCTCCCTCCCCTATATTTGTCTCAAAATTTCAGCGACTTGAGATTCCAATCTGGAATCATTAAGCTTTCTTGCCAAATCCAGCATTTCGCTGTAACAAGATTTGAATTTTTTAGCATCTTCCATCGTTTTTACGACCGCAACTTTTTTAGCCAACTCATTATATCTATTTGAATATTGAGCATTTTCAATTTTCTTCCTTAACTCGGTATTTCCGCTTTCAGAAGCATAATATTTAGCCTTATCGAAATCCTTTTTTCCCGCATAATAAGCACAAGCATTATTATAAGCCGTCTCCAATAATTCTCTTTTTTTAGTCCTTGAAAGATAAAAAACCGCAGCTTTAAAATCATTATTATTCATCGATGAAACTCCCAAATTGTGATAAGCAACCTCCAAATTCTGTTCCACCAACTCCTTCAAACTACTAATCGCATATGCTAATTGTGCACTTTTTAACATCGCTCTTTCATCAATTCTTTGAGTACTCTCCCGAAAATCATTTAAATCCAATAGATTCGTGGAAATAATTTCCGTAACCGGGAGCAAATGCTCAAATTCCGCATATTTTGTAAATCCTCCCGCAGTCGCCTCCACGTCAACTCCTCTAAAATGCAAACACACATGTTCAGGAAGAAGTTTTATCTGCAAATCATTTAAAGGAAATTTCAAAGAATATAAATAAATATATAACGTCACAATTTGATTACAGTCACCTTGTAACTTTTCTTTATTTGGATCTCTCAAAAGTTTCCCAAAACTAGAAGTCTTAATATATTCATAATAAGTGCCTGGCCTCAAAAAAGCACAGATACAAGCTAAATGTTTAAGCTGCTCAAAGTTCCCAGACGGATATAAAAGCCCTTTTCCATCAAGCTCCATTTTCAAGTTCCCTTCATCAACAGAAAATTTCTCACAAAATTCTTGAAATTTTAAAACTATCGCCTGTGTATCACGATACATTTTTCTACGAACTCCCTTTGTCAAATAAGTATAACCTTTGAATTTTTTCTCCAGCCAAACATTAACTGTAACTAAATCTTTTTGCATCAATTCCAATAAAGTTTTCTGAATAGAGAAAATGTTATCAGTAGATTTAACGTTTTGAAAGAACTTATCAACCTTTCTCTCGAAAAGGTTCACATATGGAGACAGAAAACAATATATTGCTTTTAAAATCCCGAACATAATAAATCTTTTATCTTCGTACAATTATATCATGAATCATC
>JBAYNL010000057.1:0-7169 GCA_041678805.1 Candidatus Altimarinota bacterium
CAATAACTAATATTGATATCTGGTTTCTATTACATGGACTGCTTGTTGAGTTTCTCTGTTTATTATTCCAATAGTGGATTTTCCTTCAGGAAGGTTGGAGGTTCTTACAAGTCTATGTTTTTGCATATCTATTTCTTGTGTCCATCCTGCTTTTGGATCTATTGGATCAATGGTTAAGACTGCGATTCTATCAGGTTTGCGTAATCTTACCTCTAGGATCACGGCCTCGACCGTATGATCTCCTGGTGATAATAAATGACTTGGATGGCAATATTGTGGAGTCAAGTCTTGCCATGGGATTTCTTCTTGTCGATTTGGTTGCAAGACCCTCAATAGCGGCTTTTGTTTGGGTCCACGAGAGTGGTCTCGTAAAGGTTCTGCAATTAATATTTCTGATGCCATTAATAACTATTTCAAAAGTTTGGCAACCTCTTTCTTAAAAGTTTCCAGATCCTTAAATTGTCTATAAACAGACGCAAAGCGGATATAAGCAACTTCATCTAGTTTTTTCAAAGCTTCCATAATCCCTTCTCCAACCATTTTGCTTGGAACTTCACTACCATAATGACCCCATTGTTCTTCTAGAGAGTCAATCATTTTGGTAACTTGATCTTTTGTGACTTTTCTTTTTTCTAAAGACTTCCAGACCCCTTTTTCTACCTTATCTCTATCATAGCTTTCACGTGTGCCATCTTTTTTTACAACAATAAATGTCGTTATTTCAACACGCTCAAAAGTTGTGAAACGATGCTTACAATGTTCACATTCTCTGCGACGACGAACAGCTTTATGACCTTCTGTTTCGCGAGAATCAAGGACGTGAGTGCTATCTTTTTTACATTTTGGACAGATCATATTCGAATGTTACTTTTTCTTAATTATAAGCTTTTCATATTCTTGAATCAAAAAAGAATCAGTCATTCCCGCAATATAATCCTTTACGGAAATAACCAAATCTTGAGGTGTTTTATATTCTTTATTTTTTGTAATACAACCAGGATTTTTTAAGTAGAACTCAAATAATTTTTTAATCATGAGCTTTCCCTTTATCACTATTTTCATGATTTTAGGATTCAAATAAAAGTCCTTAAATAAAAACTCTCGTATTTTTTTAATCATGCCTTTCATTTTAGGACTAAAACTTAAAACCATTTTGTCATTTTTTAAATTTGCCTCTGAATTATCACACAAATCAGCTATCATCAAAGACATCATAGAGCTCACTATTCGTGGAATTAAAACATCTTTTGATAAAGTTGAACCATGTTTCTTCAACGCCAATTTAGATGCTTTTTCCCATAATTCGAATTTTGCGAGCTGAGAAGTATTGATCATTTCACTGCGAAGCCCATCGTCAATATCGTGGTTGGTATAAGCAATTTCATCAGCAATATTCACAACTTGAGATTCCAAATGAGGAAATATTTCAAATTTTTTCCCCGCTTGGTCAAATGCCGTTTGATGCTTTATCATGCCATCTAAAACTTCTTTAGTTAAATTTAATCCATCAAAGTCCGGATAAGATTTTTCCAAAATTTCCACAATTCTTTGACTCTGTTCATTATGCTCAAAATGCATTCCATGTTTTTCCATGATTTCATTTAAAGCTTCTTCCCCTCCGTGTCCAAAAGGTGGATGACCCAAGTCATGAGCCAAGGCGATTGTTTCACACAAATCTTCATTCAAACCAAGTCTTCTCGCCAAATCTCTGCTAATTTGCGCAACTTCTAAAGTGTGAGTCAGTCTTGTGCGGAAATGATCTCCACTCCCGGCCATAAATACTTGAGTTTTTTTATCAAGACGACGAAAAGCCTTACAATGAATAATGCGTTCCTTATCTTTTTGAAAACACATTCTGTTAGATTCTTCATGTTCCTTAAATTTGCGTCCCATGCTTTGCAGACTTTTTACAGCATATGGGGCGAGGCCAGCAGCTTCTCTTTTTTCCAACTCTTTCCTCGTAAGAATCATGTTTGGGTAGTTGAATTTAATGTGGCATTATGATATACTATATCAAGAAATAAAACAAAAACTGTATGGTAAATCCAACAACTTCAGACGAAAATTCAGGTGAAAAAAAGACCAATTTAGCTCCTTCGGCTTTGTTTGTTAAGGCAAATGTATTAGATCGATTTTATCCTATTCTAGAGCAAGAAGGACTTATCGTAGAAGCTAATCAAATCATTGTCGGGGAAGGTGATGGTAACGATACGGATACCATTGAGTTCAGAATTAAATGTCGTGCACTTGCTCAAAAAGAAATTGAAAAAGTAGATACTGAAGATCTTAATGAGGATCCAGAGACTAAAAGAAAAAAGAAAAACGCTTGGAATAATTTTTCTTCCGCACTTGCTGCGAATGTAAAACCTACGGATTCAGCCGACAAACCAGCTGTATAATCTCTGCAGAATGTGATAGCCTTGGATAGATAAATAAGGCTTTTTATGGGTATTCACGAATACATTAAGGAGTTTTTAGAATACTGCGAGATTGCACAAAACAAATCCCCAAAGACAATTGAGAACTACAAACATTATCTTGGACGTTTTGACGAATTTTTAAGCGAGAACATGGATCCTAAAGATTTAACCCTGAAGAAAATTCAGAATTTTAGAATATTTTTAAATAGAATGGCTGACGAAAAAGGTCGCAAGTTGAGCGTAAAAACGCAAAGTTATCACCTGATTTCATTAAGAGCTTTTCTGAAATACTTGGTAAGAAATGACGTAGACACTCTTGCTCCAGAAAAAATAGAACTTAGCAAAATCCCAGAAAGAACAGTCGAATTTCTAACGAGAGAAGAACTCGAAAGATTATTTGATGCCGTGGATAAGACCAAAAATATGGCATATAGAGACACCGCAATTCTCGAAACTTTATATTCCACCGGACTTCGAGTTAGCGAACTTTGCTCTTTGAATAGGGAACAAGTTGACTTAAAAAGGCGCGAATTTATGGTCAGAGGAAAAGGCCGAAAACCTCGTATCGTTTTTCTTTCAAAAAAGGCTGTCCAAGCGATTGAAGACTGTCTCAAAAAAAGAGATGATAATTTTAAGCCACTTTTTATTAATAGTGGAAAGGGTATGAAGCCAGATATTTTAGATGACGAGAAACGCAGACTTACAACCGTGAGTGTTGAAAATATTGTGCGCAAATATGCGCTTAAAGCAGGCATAATCAAGAAAGTTACCCCGCATACTTTGCGCCATAGTTACGCTACAGAACTTTTAGCAAATGGCGCCGACATTCGTTCCGTTCAAGAAATGCTCGGGCATAGCTCAATCACAACTACTCAGATTTACACCCACGTGACAAACAAAGCTCTGAAAGAAGTACATGACAAGTATCATCGGTAATTATTTCGCCACAAAGCTCGTTGCACCAAGCCACGCTAAATTGAAGATGGATTTATTAGTTTCGGCATTGGTTTTACTTTCGATGATTACTCCAATTTTCTCGTCTTTATCCATGGAGACCGTTGCCACCTTGTCGGCATAAACATATTGCATGTTTTTAAACGAAAATTGCTCCGGATTTACGGCAAAAATTTCTAAAATACCCGCATTTAATCTCTCGCTTAGATTTTTAGGAATAAAAGTTTTATGAAATTCGTCATTTGGACAGAGGAGTCGGTGTTTTTTCTTCAATTTAAACGCTTTTTCGTTATATTCCTGAAGAAAACTTTTCATTATTTCCTCAGCCATTTGAAAGTTTGTATAGCCCAAAACTTCTCCTTCATTATCCAAAATGTCATTAAAAATATCCTTTATGCCTTCCTCCCCCTCAAAAAACTGTATTTTTGGCTTAAAAGATGACGTATTTTGAAGGTCTATCAACTCCGGAATTAGCGTTTTTGCAGTGTTATAGGTGTTTTCAATCTGATTCAGAATCACCTTTGGATTAACCGGATAGTAAAATTTGATGCCAGCTTGTTTGGATACACGGACGTATCCCTTTTTCTGGAGATTTTCCAGAGTGTTGTAGGTGGTTACTCTATGAGCTTGGGCCTTTCTTGCGATGGTGCTGGCAAAACCACCGCCCGTTTCAAGCAATGCAATATACGCCTTAACTTCCTCTGCCGTAAATCCTAATTTTTCGAGGTCGTTTGTAATCATGGTGTAGACTGCTGTAGATGGTCGTCTACAGAAATTATACACGGCAGAATGTTAGAGTAAAGCCAGATTAGTAAAAGTGCGGAGTTTTGCTGTTTACGAATAATTCTTTCGTGTTAACATTAAAAAATGTAATCAAAAATATATGCAATGCAATGAATGTTCGGCTGAATTTGAATACTATTTAGGAGAAAAGGAGTTATATAAAAAACAAGGAATTCCCTTGCCTCTAAACTGTTCTGAATGTAGGCAGAAAAGACGAATGGTTTTTCGCAATGAAAGATCTCTTTATTACAATAAAAGCTTCAAGTCTGGTAAAAAGATTATTACGATATATTCCGAAGGTGGTCCCTTCAAGATTATCGATCAGGATGAATGGTGGGACGATAGTTTTGAAGCTGAAATTTATGGACGCGATTTCGACTTTAGTCGCCCATTTTTTGAACAATTCAAAGATTTACAACTCAAAGTCCCTCGCTGGGCAAGGCAACATTTAAATTGCGAAAATGCAGAATTTACAAATAACTGTGCCAATGTAAAAAACAGTTATTTAGACTTTTCTTGCAACGATTGTGATGAAATTTATTATTGTATGAAGGTTTATGGTTCCAATAATTGCCTTGATTCAATGTGGCTCTACGATAGCCAGTATTGTTGCGAATGTGTTCAGTCCCACAATTGTTATAATGTTCATTATTCGCAATTGTCTGAGGATTGCAGGGATTCGTACTTTCTTTTTGATTGTAGCTCATGCCATGATTGCATTCTTTGTGCTGGTATAAAAAATGGACAGTACATGATTTTAAACCAAAAGTATTCCAAAGAAAATTATGAAAAACAAAAAGATGTATTCTTAAAAACTCTATATGCCGATAAAAAACAATTAGTTGTTTTATTAGATCAACTTAAGCAGAAAGTTGTTCACAAAAATGTTCATAATCTCTCGGTAGAAAATTGCACAGGCGATTTCGTTTCAAATTCCAAAGGGGTCACAAATGGCTTCAATATAATCAATTGTGAGGATTGCGTAGACGCTTACAATTCCAGTAAGTTAAAAAATTGCTACGGAGCTTATTGTTCAGACGTAGGTGAACTTTGCATAGATTGCGATACTAATTATGATTTATATGAATGCACTTTTTGTACCTACGTTGTTAGTTGTAAAAACTCTCATTATTGTGACCAATGTTTTTACATAAAAAATTGTTTTGGATGTGTTGGTTTAAAACATAGAGAATATATGATCTTTAATAAACAATATACCAAAGAGGAATATGACTCGTTAGTGCCAAAAATTATCGAACACATGGAGAAAGTAGGAGAATGGGGGCTACCATTTACTGCAACTTTATCAAGTTTTGCCTACAATGAAACGGTGGCCCAAGACAGCTATCCTTTGACTAAAGAACAAGCTTTAAGCCGTGGATATCGTTGGTACGAACCAAAAGAAGAAGCCAAATATTTTGGTACAATCTATGAAATTCCAAATAATTCTGAAGAAATAGATAAAACGATCTGTGATAAAATTTTAACCTGCGAGGTGACTAATAAGAATTACAAAATAATTCCTCAAGAGTTCGATTTCTATAAAAAATTCAATATACCAGTGCCACGTAGATGTCCGGAACAGCGCTATAGAGACTTGTTGGCTTTGCAAAATCCCACAAAATTAAACGACGTAATTTGTGCAGATTGCCAAAAATTTATAAAGACAACCTATCCACAAGGAACCTCACTCAAAATCCTCTGCGAAGAATGCTATTTGAAGCAGAAATATTAAACTGCTATAATGCCGGCGTCTTAATATTTCAATATGATCATAGTTGATAAAGTCACCAAGAAGTACGGAAAAAAAGTTGTCCTAGATGACATTTCATTTAAGGTTGATGGAGGAGAATTTGTCTCAATTGTGGGGTCGTCTGGTGCAGGGAAAACGACGCTTATTCATGCCCTTATTGGCGCTACGGAAATAAGCAGCGGGACGATCAAAGTAGATGATTACGATGTTCACAAATTAAATTCTTCAGATATTCAGGACTTTAGGAAAAAAATTGGAATGATTTTCCAAGACTACAAATTACTTCCTCAAAAGACAGTTTATGAAAATGTGGCCTTTGCTTTGGAAGTTTGCGGATATGACGATAAATTTATTCAAAAAAGAGTAGTAGCTGTTTTGAAAATAGTAGGGCTGGAAGATCAAAAAAGCTTGTTTCCACGTCAACTTTCAGGTGGTGAAAAACAAAGGACTGCAATAGCCAGAGCTCTTGTCCATGCGCCCCAGCTGCTTTTCGCCGATGAACCTGCTGGCAATTTAGATCCAGACAATGCCTTTGCTTTGGCAAAATTGTTAATAAAAATAAATCAAGGAGGCACAACCGTAATTCTTGCTACACACAATAAAGATATCGTTAATGCAATCAAAAAGCGCGTTATCGCAATTGAAAATGGGCGCATAATGATCGATAAAAAAGGGGCAGGGTACACAGGATAGTTTCTAACATTCTATATATGGCTACATACAAGCAATCAGGAGTTGACATTGATCTAGGCGATAAATGCTCAGAAATCGCTTATAACGCTGCAAAAGGCACTTTTCCAAGTAGAAAAGGAATGATCGCAGAACCAGTTCAGGATGAAGGAGGTTTTACGGGAATGATGGACATGGGCGATTTTTATTTAGTGCAGAATGATGATGGGGTTGGTACGAAAATGGCAGTTGCTGAAAAAATAAAAAAATTCGATACTTTAGGCTATGATCTCGTAGCAATGGTTGCCGATGATGCGGCTTGTGTCGGGGCGGAATGCATCTCTGTTAGCAATACAATCGATGTAAATAAACTTGATGAGAAAATAGTTACAGAATTGATGATTGGCTTACAAAAGGCCGCTTCTGAACACAACATAATTGTTCCTGGTGGAGAAATCGCGGAACTTGGAAACGCTTTAAATGGTTGGGTTTGGAACGCAACAGCGGTTGGAGTTGTGGAAAAACATAAGGTAATTCGTGGTGAAAATATCAAACCTGGAGACAAAATTATTGGCTTTGATTCCAATGGA